>DBZX01000010.1:0-219 GCA_002311335.1 bacterium UBP10_UBA1149 | reverse complement strand
GCTGTCTACCATTTTAAGGCAAAAGTCGTTCCCGCTCCACCAATTTGCGAGCGTACAAAAAGAAGGGCCCAGACCCGCGCGTAGCGGGGCCGGGCCCTGGAGAACGAAAGCTGCCACGGCAGCAGGGGGTGGCCCCGCGCCGCTGCTCTCGGTCAGTTCAGCCGAGAAGCTACCAGTTCGAGCTTACTCGGTCCTGCAGTTCTCGTCACAGCCGTCACC
>DBZX01000090.1:1589-6941 GCA_002311335.1 bacterium UBP10_UBA1149 | reverse complement strand
CAGCGACAGAAGAACACGCCCTCGGGGTGGCCGGCGGTGCTTATCCAGTTGGGCAGGCCTGGATCGACGGCGCTTATGACCACGCGGTAGCTGCCGTCGTCCTCGAACTCGAGCTGCTCACCGTTGATGGCCACGCGCTGGTAGCGGTAGTCGAGCGACTGCATGTAACGGTTCCACAACTGCAGGCCGAAGTAACAGCAGGGCTGCGGGTGGCCATCCACGACCAGCGCCTCGTCGTCGGCCAGGCTGTAGTTGCCCAGCGCGTACACGTTGTCGGTCGTACCCCAGCCGCTGGCGTTCTTGTCAAACTCTATAAAGCCCAGGAAGTCGTTGGCCTCGCCGAGATCGGGCATGGGCACCACGCCCATCGTCTGCTCGACAAAACGCGTCGCCGCGCGCAAACGATCGGCCATCTCCTGGTCCGACAGCGGGGCGGGAGGACCGATGTCCTCGATCATCTCTATCTCGAGCTCGGCCGGCTCGGCCTCGTCGCGATCGAAAAAATACTGGCGCACGATGAGACAGCTCACGTCCTCGTCGAGCGCGATTACGTTCTTCGCATCACTTTCCGAGGGGCCGTTTTCGCCAGCGCCGGGCAGCGACGCCACGGGCACGAGCGACAACTCGAAGGCACCGTTGTCTTCAAACTCGATGTCCCTGTGCGACATACTGGCGGCGATGCGATCCGACCATGAGCCGTCGCGCGGGCCGGCGTAAACGCAGAAACCCAGGTAACAGTGATTGCCCTTGCGCCCGTACAGCCGGTAGCTGCGCGTGGGGTCGAGCTGGGTAAAGTGATAATGCGAATCGACGTTATCGCCCAGCATCTTGCGCACCGGCGAGGCCAGCTGCACCAGCGTGGGTCGCAGCGGGTCGTTTTCCAGGTAAAGGTCCAAGGCGTAGCCGAGCAGGTGGGTCAGCGAGCGGTAGCCCGCGGCCTGGTCGTGCTCGAGCTTCACCCCGCGGTGGGGAGCCAGGAAACTCTCTTCGCCGCTCGCGAGTAACTCGACCAGTTGTTTCCATGCCGCCTGCGACAAGGGCGCGAGGGTCTGATTTTCCATGCTCCTGTCTCCCACGAGCGCAGGCCTTAAGAAAGCAGGCCACTGAAACCCGCGCGGGGCAGCTGGCCTTGCACCCAGACCCCGGCTGGGCAATCATCGGGCAGCGCCGTCCCCGGCCCACGGGAGAGAAAACATGAAAATCCATCGGTCTGAGCCTAGCCCCCTACGCACCAGCCACCGCAAGGCGAGTTGGAGACCGGCCCTGGCAACCGCAATTCTGCTTGCAACCTGCGCGGCCTTGCCTGCCCCCGCGACGGCGATAGATCCGCCACCGCCAGGGACAATCATCGACGGCGTCAACGTCAACGAATGGAAAGAATTCTTCGGCCCGGGAATGCTGTGGGTCGTCGACCGCGGCCTGAAAATCAAGGTTTCTGAACACCGTCGGCTCACGCACACGCCCCCTTTCATAGCCGCCACCGAAAAATACTCCGGCCAGGTCAGGCTTTCCGAGGACGGCACCCACATCATCGATCACGTAGCCGGGCTGCCGTTTCCCACCGTGGACGCCAACGATCCGATGATAGCCACCAAGCTGATCTTCAACTTCAATGCCGCCATCGCACCCGACGATTCGGACATTCGAAACTTTGACTGCGACACCGGCGCGGTGGGCAGCAGGGGCGATCGCCTGACAGTGGAACGGCACTTTCTCATAGACCACATACGCCGCCTTTACATGATCGAACGCACCGAGGTTGAGCCCATACCCGCCTTCGAGGTAAACGTTGACCAGGCGCGCTTCAAGGAAGCTCTGTATCCGTTGATCGAGCCCTTCGATCTCAAGGGCGTAGGCTTCACCATGGTGCGCCACCTCGACCATACCAAGCACGACAACTCCTGGCTGTACTTGCCCGCCCTGAGGAGAGTGCGCCGGCTGTCGTCGGCCCAGCGCAGCGACGCGCTCTTCGGCCAGGACACCGACGCCGACAGCTACGAGGGTTACCAGGGCAACCCGGCGTGGATGGAATGGAGATACCTCGGCGAGAAAACCATCCTCGGCACCATGAACGCCGAACACCTGCCCGTGAAGTGGGCGGCTCCTTCGGCCGACTTCATGCACGACGACAAGTGGGAGCCCCGCGACGTGTGGATAGTGGCCGGCAAGTCCAAGCTGCCGCAGTACGCCTATTCCAAGCGGGTCATCTACATCGACAAGGAGGTGCATCGCATCCCCTACACCGAGATGTACGACCACGCTGGCGAACTCTGGAAAATGTGGGTCAACAACTACAAGTTCGCCACCCACCCACGACCCGGAGCGCAGTACGGTTCCGAATGGGAGGTAGCCTACCGCCCGTCTATCACCATGGTTGATATGCAACTGGAGCACGCCACGTACTGCTCACTTCCGAGCGACCTGTTTCCTGAGGAGCAGGGCTGGTACGTGAACCTGGGCGAAGAAGAAGGCACCACCGAGGATTTCTTCGCGCTGAGCGCGATCATAGCCGCCGGACGCTGACGTCGAGAACGGGGCTGGAGGTCAGCCCAGCAGCACCTCGCGCGCGAGCTCGGTGTCAAAGTACTCTTTCATCTGCGCGACCTTGCCGTCACGCAACTCGAGCAGGAAGTGGTAGCGCTGGTCATAAACACGACCACTTGCGTGCAGGCCGTGGCCCTCGGCTTCTATGGCAACCCGGTCGTCGCCTATCGTCATGGCGGTGATCGTAAACTTCAGCCCCTCGGGGAAGGCCCCCAGCAGTCCATCGCACAGGGCCCTGATCTCGTCGAGGTCGTGCAGGCCCGATATGGGCAGTGACCCGGCCGTCCATACCGTCGCGTCGTCTGTATAACAGCCCAGTATACGATCGGTATCACCGCTCGAAAGGGCATCGATAAAATCACGGGCTATTTGTTCGGCTCTTTCCATTCCGCTATATCACCGACCATTTTTTCTCGACGCTGACCTCATCGGGTCGGTCACCGCCAAGGTTACTCGCAGGAGCACAAGTCCAGCGTCACGCCACCAACCGTGGCCTGTATATGTACGCATTGATCACCCGGCTCAACGCAGGAACCGCCACAGGTCGGGGTGTCTCCAAGTTCGCAGGGGCTGAAGCACTCGCAGCCGCCGAATATATCGGCCGCGCACAGGGCCCCGCCGAAACACGACCCCCCGCAGGAAGGACCCGACTGGTCAAAACAGGTCTCAAACCCTGACGGCGCACAAGCGCAACCGCTCAGCCCGCTCGGGGCGCAGATCTGCCCGGTACCACACGTTCCACCACATGCCGGCTGGTTCGCCCCGGCACAGCTGCCCTGCGCGGGCTGGGCGCTGCAGGTACAGCCTCCGCTGTCGCCTTCGCAAACCTGCCCAGGACTACACACCCCGTCACACCCGCTACCTGCAGTATCTTCGCACAACTGGATACCCGGGGGCAGGCATTCACAGAACTGGTCAGATTCACCCAGAGCCGGCAGTGCGATCTGAACGTGCTGACAGTTCTGACCCGGCCTTGTCCTGCAATCACCGCCGCCACAAACCGGCGCTCCCTCGCCCTCGCATCCGGGAATGCAATCACACCCGAAACCGTCAAATGAGCAAAACTCGCCAGCCGGACAATCTCCCCCGCAAGTTGGTGCCGAACTGGAGAAGCAGCTGGGTGGCGGCATCGTGGTGGTGGTCGTCGTCGAAGTCGTCGTCGAGCCCGTCGAGATACATTTGCAGAAATCGATCGTCGCGGCACCCACTGTCGCCGTCACACGGAAGCACGCGGCACCTTGATCCTGGCAGCCACCGCCGCAGGCCGGTGCCTGACCGATCTCGCAGAGGTCCAAGCACTCGCAGTCACCCAGTATGTCGGCGGCGCAATGTCGACCACCCGCGCAAACGCCGCCGCAGCTGGGCCAGGGCTGCCCCTCGCAGGTCTCGGGACCAGGCCCACACGAACAACTGCCGCCAACGCCCTGACTGCAGACTTCACCCGGGGTCGAGCAGGTGCCACCGCAAGACGGTGCCGTTGCCTCGCCGCAGGTGACCTGGACCGGTAAAGCATCACAAGTGCAGCCCCTCAGACCACCACCGCCGCAGACGCTCCCCGGCGAACAGGCTCCGTCGCAAGCCGAGAAAGGGTCCGAATCAACGCAGGCCTGCAGCCCCGGCTGAATACACGCGCAGATATCAACCTGTTCACCCAGATCGGGAGCAGCCAGGGTGACATGCTGACAACTCTTGCCGGGCTCCGCCGTGCAGTCACCCTCAGCGCAGGTGGGAGCGGTCTCGGTCTCGCAGCCCGACGCACAGAAACACGAGGTCTCGTCAAAATCATCGGCGATACACACCGAGCCGGACGGACACGCGCCCCCGCAAGCAGGCCCCGTGCTTCCCTCGCAGCCCATGGGGCACACCAGGCTAACGGTCTGCCCCACAGCGCTTTGCAGTATACGCAGCGCGTCCGAAGCCGTAGCCGATCCGTTGTCGTCGGTGTCGCAGGCCGTGAGATCCGTGGTTTGATTGCCAACCGCCATCTGCAGGCAGTAAAGCGCGTCTGCCGCGGTGACGTTGCCGTCGCCGTCGGGCGGCGGGGCCGGGTCGCCACAGCCCACTGCCGGGGCCTGCATAGCCGTTGCTAAAACAAAAAGGGCAGCCGCCAATCCGGCCGCGAATACCGCACGAAAACTCATCATCGAGATTCCCCCACTCCCCTTAGCCGTTCCGAGCAGGCTCGGGACGAAGACTTCCTATCGAGTGCAGGACGCCCAGACAACTAGCGGGGGCGGCAGGGGGATTTTTTGTTCTCGTAACGGCTATGCAGGCCCCGGCAGCGACTCGGCGGATACTGCCGCTTCAGCCGTCCACGCGGTAGAGGCGTCTGACAGCGGCCTCGGTAAAACGAGCAGGCAGCAGAGCCATGGCCGCGGTCAACCATGGGACCTCGCGGCCGACTCTATAGCAGTGCCGTGGCCGGTGGTCCGACAAGGCTCGCGCCACCATGCGCGCCACGCCCACGGGCGCGGGACCGCTGCGTTCATCGGCCGCCATGACCGACACCGCTCGCTCGCGCGCAGCCGCGTAAACATCGAGGCGCTTATCAACCGACAAGCGGTGATCGCTTATCTCGGTGGCAAAATCACCGGGCTCCACCAGCGACACCCACACACCCTGCGCGCGCACTTCCTGGCGCAAGCCCTCGCTGAGCAGCGCCAGGCCGGCCTTGCTCGCCGAGTACCAGGCCTGGAAGGGCAGGCCCACCATCGAAGCCAACGAGCCCACGTTGACTATGCGCCCACGTCCGGCGCTGCGCATGGCCGGCAGCACCGCGCGCGCCACCCGGGCGGGCCCCAGCAAGTT
>DBZX01000090.1:589-1444 GCA_002311335.1 bacterium UBP10_UBA1149 | reverse complement strand
CCGGCATTGTTGACCAGCGCGTCCACGCGACCTTCGCGCTCGAGCAACTCGCCGACACAGTCGGTCACAGAGCACTCGCTGGTAACGTCGAGTTCGAGCAACTCAAACCGGCGTTCGTCGCAGGCAGCCGGCTTTCGACTCGTGCCGTACACGCGCCAGCCCCTCTCGGCCAGCAGCGCCGCGGTTTCGCGCCCGAAGCCCGAAGACGCCCCGGTAACCAGCACCACACCACCGTCGCTTTCAGCTGTCATCGCACTTCTCTCCCTGCGGCCGGCCGCGTCCCTGCAAGCGAGCCCCTGTCGTAAAGGTCACCGCTCCTACGTTATACGCAGAAAACGCCCCAGGGCAGCCCGGGCACCTCGATCCGAGGGCAGGCGAAAGTCACGCCCCTTTTTTCACCTGCCCAAAGACTGTAGTTTCCAATTCCTGCCTCCCACGAGGGGGCAGCCCTGGTACTTTTGTGGTCAAAGGAACGGATCCCCCTTCGAGAGAGCAAACGCAGGAGCAGATGAACCTGCTTTCGGCGGCCACGCTTGCGCACACCCCGTCGCAGACGCTCACGGTGGCCGACCGTATCGAGCAGCGAGCCCTCGACAGCGGCGAGCGCGTGTTCGTGTTCTTCGGCGAGAGGCAACTGACCTACGCCGAGTTCAACAGCCAGGCCAACCGCGTGGCGCACTGGGCAGTAGCCCGGGGCCTTACCCGCGGCGACCGCGTGGCGCTGATGATGGAAAACCGTCCCGAGTTCCTGGTCGCGTGGGGCGGCCTGTGCAAGCTGGGCGTGGTGACGGTGCTCGTCAACAGCAACAGCACGGGCCAGGTACTCGAGCACGCACTGTCGGTGGCCGACTGCTC
>DBZX01000090.1:0-442 GCA_002311335.1 bacterium UBP10_UBA1149 | reverse complement strand
TGGCTGGCGACGACCTGTTCCACGTCTTCACCTCGGGTACCACCGGCCTGCCCAAGGCCGCGCGCTTGAGCCACATGCGCTACCTGGGCGTGGGCGACGGCATGTCGGCCATCGCCGGCTACACGACCAACGACGTGATTTACTGCGTGCTACCGCTATACCACGGCGCGGCGGGCATGGTCGTTACCTCGTCGGCCCTGTCGCACGGCGCGGCCATCGCAATGCTGCGGCGCTTCAGCGCCAGCCGCTTCTGGGACGACGCGCGGCGCTACGGGGTGACCGGCTGCCAGTACATAGGCGAGATATGCCGCTACCTGCTCGCGCAAGCACCGCGCGACAACGACCGCGACCACGACCTGCGAGTGATGATGGGCGCGGGCCTGGGGCCCGATATCTGGCAGGAGTTTCAGCAACGCTTTGGCGTCGAGCGCATACTCGAAGG
>DBZX01000091.1 GCA_002311335.1 bacterium UBP10_UBA1149 | reverse complement strand
GAAGCTGCGCATGGTGATCATCGGCACCAGTATCACCAGCACCACCGACAGGTTGGAGAGCAGGGGAGTGATGACCGCGTCGTTCAAGTTCATCCAAGTGGTGTCGGCGCCCTGCATGCCGCTGTACAGCGCCACGATACGATTGAACTGGGCCAGCAGGTTGAAGAAGAACCAACCGGCCAGCAGAAGGAAGCCGGTGAGCACCACGTAGCCTATGGGCGACACGAAGGTGGAGCGCAGGTCACGCCAGGCTATAATGAGCGCGTTACGCACCGGGTGTGTCCTCCTTGGCCTCTACGATGGCGTTATCATCGCTGGCGGCCTGCCGGGGGGCAGGCGCAGCGCCTTGTGCTTCGCCGCCCACGTGGCGCATGTACTCTTCCTCGAGGCTGCGCCCGGCGGGCAGGTCGGACAGGTCAGCCTCCAGTGCCACGCGGCCCTCGTTGATGATGACTACTTTTTCGCAGATCTGGGCCACCTCGGGCAGGATGTGGGTCGACAGTATCACCGTCCTTTCGGCGGCCAGTCGTCGTATGAGTTCCCTTATCTCGATGATCTGGGCGGGGTCCAGGCCCACTGTGGGCTCGTCGAGCACCAGCACATCGGGTTTGTGGATGAGCGCCTGGGCGAGCCCGACGCGCTGTCGATAGCCCTTGGACAGGTGGCCGCAGAGGCGGTCGGCTACCTTGCCCAGGGTGCAGTCCACTATCACGGAGTCGGCCGCGTCGCGCGCGGCGGCGCCACGTATTCCCTTGAGCCGGGCCACGTGCACGAGGTAAGGGCGCACTGCCATCTCGAGGTACAGCGGCGGGTGCTCGGGCAGGTAGCCTATACGGCGGCGTACCTCGAAGCTGTCATCGAACACGTCAAAGCCTTCAACGGTGACGGTACCGGAGCTCGCCGGCATGAAGCCGGTGATGATGCGCATGGTGGTGGTTTTGCCGGCGCCGTTCGGGCCGAGAAAACCCAGGGCTTTGCCATTTTCGACCGAGAACGAGATTCCGTCCACCGCGGCAACGGAGCCATAACTCTTGCTGAGATCACAAACCTCTATCATGGGGGGTACGTGTCGCGGTCGAGCGCGGCGGGGCAGGCCCCGCGCAGGTATTTTTTAGCGGCCCCTTCGTGAGCTGTCAACGCGGGCTCTCAAAGCGGGCTGCCGCGCAGGCCCGGTTGGTCGCGGTAATCGGCATGGGCTAGAGTCGCCGTCGCCGTGACAGGTAAAAAAGAAAGCGCTGTATACCTGCTCGACACCAGCTACTTCATTTTCCGTTCCTACCACGCTCTGCCGGGCCTGACCACGGCCGAGGGCTTGCCTACCAACGCAGTGCACGGGGTCGCCAGCATGTTCGAAAAACTGCTGCGCACGCGCAAGCCCGGCTGGATAGTGGCTGCCTTTGACAGCGGCCGCAAGACTTTTCGCAACGAGTTATACCCTGCCTACAAGGCCAACCGCGACGAGCCCGACGAAGAGCTGAGGGTGCAGTTTCCGCTCGTGGCGCGGCTCGTTGAGGCCATGGGCATTCGCTGCGTACGCCGCGACAACTACGAGGCCGACGATCTTCTGGCCTCGATGGCCCGGGTATTTTCGGCCCAGGGCCAGCAGGTGGTCATCGTCACCGGCGACAAGGACCTCATGCAGTGCGTGGGCGAAGGCGTCACGCTCTACGACGCGGCCAAGGGCTTGGACGTCGGCGAGGAACAGGTGATGGAGAAGTTCGGCGTGCCACCCACCGGCGTGGTTGACGTGCTGGGACTGATGGGCGACTCGTCCGACAACATCCCGGGTGTCAGGGGGGTTGGACCGAAAACGGCGCGCGTGTTGATGGAACACTTCGGCAGCATGGACGAGATGTACGCGAGGCTCGACGAGGTCAAAGACCTCAAGTTGCGCGGCGCGGCGTCGGTGCACAGCAAGCTCGAGGCGGGACGCGAGTCGGCCGAGCTTTCGCGTGACCTGGCCACGGTGCGCGACCAACTCGACGTTGACTTCTCTCTTGACGACGTTCGCGTGGTGTCGCCCTACCGAGCAGAGCTCGTGGAGTTTGCCGAGGAACTGGAAATGTCGCGCATGCTGTCGCGATTCAGAGATCTCACTCCAGGCGCAGACGCGGTCGATGCGGCCAGGACGGTTAAGGGCGGTTCGACGGCTGCGGTCCAGGCTGGGCTGTTCGATGACGCGGGGGACGGCGGCGCCGGAGGATCGGCGAAAGCCAACAGCGAAGGGCAATCGCCGGTCGAAGAAAGCCGCCTTGACTGGCGCGAACTCAACGGTCCGGAACTCTACTTTCACATCAAGCCGGGTGGCGAGGGCGACGAGTCCCCGAGACCCTGCTTGCTGCTGGGCGGGGTGCAGGGCTGGGCCCTGGTGCAGGGCCGACAGGAGTTGGTGGATTGCCTGGCCCAGGCGGCCGAGTCGGGGGTCGACCTGCTGGGCTTCGACATCAAATTGCTGTGCCGTGAGGCGGGTCTGGAGGCCACGCCGCCGGGCTTCGACCTGGGGCTGGCGTCTTATCTCTGCGACCCCGGCGCCGGTGCCCACGACAGGGCCAGGGTGTGCCTGCGTTGGCTGGGCGAAGAGGCGGTCGACGAGCAGGATTCCGGCGCGCTGCTGGCCCAGCTCGAGCGATTGGCTGTTGAGCTGGGCGGCGAGGTCGATTCCCGTGGCCAGCGGGCCATATACGACGAGCTGGAGTATCCGCTGGTCGCCGTACTGGCGTCCATGGAAGCGCGGGGTATGCTCCTGGACCTGGACCTGCTCAAGTCGCTGTCGATCGATTTCGGGTCGAGGATGGAGGGACTGGTAAGCAGGATCTACGAGGCCTCGGGCGAGGAGTTCAACATACTGTCGCCCCTGCAGCTGCGGGAGATTCTTTTCGAAAAACTGGGCCTGCCCACCAAGGGCGTCAAGAAGACCAAGACGGGTTTTTCCACCGACAGTGACACCCTGGAGGCGCTGTCGGGCAGCCATCCGCTGCCGGCGCTGGTGCTCGAGTACCGCGGCCTGGCCAAGCTCAAGTCGACCTACGTTGACGCCTTGCCGCGCCTGGTCGACAAGCAGGGGCTCGTTCACACGCATCTCAACCAACTGGTCACGGCCACCGGCCGCCTGAGTTCGAGCGACCCGAACCTGCAGAACATTCCTGTTCGCAGCCAGGACGGCGGTCGCATACGCAAGGCCTTCATCGTTCCCGAGGGGCAACTGCTGGTGTCGGCCGACTACAACCAGATCGAGCTGCGGGTGCTGGCCGACCTGTCGGGCGACCCCGGACTGGGCGGCGCATTTGAGCGTGGCGAAGACGTGCACCGGGCTACCGCGGCCGAGATATTTGAAGTTGCTCCCGACCAGGTCAGCAAGCAGATGCGCCGCGAGGCCAAGGTCATCAACTTCGGCATCGTTTACGGCATGGGGCCGGTGCGCCTGTCACGCGAACTCGACATTCCGAGGACACAGGCGTCTGATTTCATAAAACGCTACTTTCAACGCTACCCGGCGGTGCAGGGGTTTTTTGACGAGATGCTCGAGCAGGCCAGGGCCACGGGCTACGTGGCCACCAGGCTGGGCCGGCGCCGTTACCTGCACGACATCGACAGCGACCATGGGGGCCGGCGGCAGGCGGCCGAGAGGGTGGCCACCAACACCCCCATACAGGGGGGAGCGGCGGACATCATAAAAATGGCCATGGTCGAGGTGGAGCGGCGGCTGGCCGAATCCGATCTCGGCGCGACCATGTTGCTGCAGGTGCATGACGAGTTATTGTTGCAATGTGCCATTGAGCACGAGCCGGAACTGGCTGAAATGCTGCGCAGCGCCATGCAATCAGTGGCAGAGCTGTCGGTTCCGGTGCTTGTGGACGTGGGCAGCGGCCGCAGCTGGGCCGAGGCACACTGAGTCATCGGCTGTCTCGTGTGGGCGGGAGTCAATGCGGGGCCTTGACGCAGGGCGCCAAGTATTGGAAAAGAAGAGCTAATCCTGTTCGGCGATGAGAAAAGTCTGCTTTGGTTGAATAGCCAGCGACCAGGTCTCGTCGTTCAGAGTGGTATGGTGCGTTTCGGGTGGCATTTAACGATTCCGAGCTTGTTTCCCTTGCCCAGCAAGGGGACAGGGATTCCATGCGGATCCTTGTCGAACGGTACCAGGATCGGCTGGTCGCCGTTGTCGTCGGTATGGTGCGAAACCACGATGACGCCCTCGAGGTGGTGCAGGAAACCTATATCAAGGCTTTCCGCAATCTCGACGGTTTCAGGGGCCAATCATCGTTTTACACCTGGATTTATCGCATCGCGGTCAACCAGGCCATCGACCTCAAGAGGCGAGAAAGCAGGCGTGTCACCGTTGAGTTTGACGAGGTGCTACCCCCCGGAGGGGTGGACGAGTGGAGTCAGAGCTCGGTCGGCGGAAACGATACGTTTTCGCGGGTAAGGAACAGGGAACTGGTGGCTAAAGTGTACGAAGCTATGGAGAGTTTGACGCCCAACCACCGCGCGGTCATAATTCTTCGAGAAGTCGACGGTCTTTCCTACGAGGAAATCAGTGACGCCGTCGACTGTTCTCTCGGCACCGTTATGAGCCGTCTCCATTACGCCAGGAAAGCGCTACAGCGGCGACTCGAGGAGATAATCGGATCATGAAATCCGGTGCCCCGGTCAACTGCCACGACTTCGAGGATCGCGTACACGCGTTTCTCGACGATGAGCTGCCCGATACCGAACTGGCAGCCATGCGTGGGCACCTGGGCGATTGTCCTCGCTGCGAAAAGATAGTGACGGGTTTTCAGAAAACCGGCGCTCTTATCTTGACGGCCGTAACCGAAATGGTTACGGCCGTTGACGTTTCAGGCATCTGGCAAGCGGTGGAAAGCGGGCTCGATGCCGGGGTGGTTGATGCCGAGTTGACGATTCCGTCAGCCACCGCGCGCGAGCAGCCGGCACAAAGCCATCCGGGGCCGGCTCGCTGGGATTCAGTGCGAAGCGTGCTCGACAGCATCGCGGCCCGCGTGAGTCCAGTTAATCTCGGCTGGGCTGGCGCTGCGGCATCTGTGACCGCGCTGGCCATGTTCCTGCTGCTTGCCGGTGAACAGGACGCGCAGGTGGCCGATAGAGGCCGCAACGTGACCGTTGCCCGTGCGGCCGGTCTCAAGTCAGCCCGGCTTGATAGTCTTTATGGCGCCCCGGGCTACACGGTTTCGAGTTGGGTACAGCCGCGGACCAAGGCGCGCGTGATATGGGTGGACAACAGTGCTGACGGCTTTGCCAGCCGCGACGCGAGGTACTGAGCGGTGGGCGGAGTAAGCACAATCACGGGTATGGCACTGGTCGCGCTGGTCAGTGTGCCCAGTGCAGCCGAAGCTGAACAGCAGCCGGGCGTTGTTCCCGTGGCTGAGGTCGCAGTCGTTGAGGTCCAAGCGGCTGTTGCCGAGGCAGGCGCCCCCCGGGCTGACATTCCCCAGGCCCCGGCGGCGGGCCCTGCAGCGTTGGTATTAAATATGCCCGGAGTGGTGCAGGTGGCAGCCATACACGCGTCGAACGGATCGCGGTCTTTTGATCCCCAGCTGCAACCCTACAGACCTGAACTCAAGCGCATGCGCTTCAAGAACTACGAACTCATCGAGGCGAGCAAACAGAACGTGCAGGCTGGCGACCAGTACGGCATGGAGCTGCCGGGCAATCGCTACCTGCACATAACAGCGCTCGACAGCACGGCCGAGTACCTGCAGCTGAGAGTTCTCGTCAACGAGAATAACCGCCCGATCGTAAACACCGACGTGCGCATCAATCGAGGCGCTCCGCTGATCATTGCCGGTCCCAAGATGGGTAACAACGGCACGCTGATTCTTGCCATACGGGCCACGCCGCCAGGGTATGCCCCGCAGCCAGCAAGCGCTCTCGTGGCTAGCGGCCAGGTGCTGCCACAGGTGTCTGGCGGGGCTACGTCTCCGGTCGGGGTCAACGCTTCGAGCCGCGAACAACTGGCCAACGATGAAGTACCCACAGCTATAGAGCCGGCTGCTATTCCGGCCCAGGCGCCCGCGGTACCGGCTGCCGTGCCGGCGACCGACTTGCGCTGAGCGGGATCAAAGGCAATTGGCAAGCATAGAAGACGAGATTTCTGACTTTCTCGACGAAGCCGGGCGCAGGCTCGACGGCCTCTGGCAGAGTTTTTCGTCGGCCGGTTTTTCGACGGCGAGTTTTTCCGATCTGAGCGATACCGCTTCGGAAATGACCACGCTGTTTGAGCCCGTGGCTCCCTACAACGCTTCGCAGCTTCTCACGCCACTGGTGTCACTGGCAGCGGGAGTTTCGGTGCTTGTGCTGGCAGGGGTGTCGGTGGCGGCATTGGCCGCGCTGCTGACCAGCCTGTTAGCGGTTGCCTTCATACTGGCCGAGGTCTTCGGCTACGATGTATCGCTGGCCAACCCCGGCGAGTTTTCTTCTTAAAAGGCCCGCGCGGCCGGGCTCTCCTGCTTCAGCTGCCCTGGGCCATGTGGTGGCACAGGATGTCCGAGGTTCCTTCGCGCATGATGCGCGGGTCTACCTTTTTGCCAGCCAGCAGGGTCTTTCGCACGTCCTTGCCCGATATGAACACGGGCTTTTCCTCGTCGTGGTTCTCCATCAGGTCCACTCGGCCAAGCGACTCGTAGTAGGCAGCAAAGCCTACGTTGACCGTTTGTATGTCGAGCTTGCCGTTGAGCTTGCCGAAGATCTCCTGGGCGTCAAAGTCACCCCAGATGGCCGAGCCGTCGGCGAAGGGCGCGTCGGCGTGCTTACGGCCGATGATGATGTCGGTAAAGCCGTAGTTCTGCCGGTAGATGCCATGCATGACAGCTTCTTTCGGGCCGCCATAGTACATCTTGATATCAAGACCGAGCAGCATGACGCGGTCGGGCACCGAGTCGTCTCTCGCGTCCCACAGGACCGGGTCGCTGTCGCCTTCGCCTATGCCACGCGATTCGATCAGGGCCTGGTAGGTCTGCATCCTCACCTCGGCGTTGACGTCGTCGCCCTTGGTCTCGCCCACGAGCGGGTTGAGACAGGCGCCGGCGTTAAGATCCTGCTTGAGCAGCGTCTCCAGTCCGTACACCAGTGCGTACTCGTGGGCGCGGTGCAGGGGGTTTCGGGTCTGGAAGGCCACCACACGCTCCCAACCCAGGTCTGCGAGCATCTCCCTGACTTCCACCGGGGATTTCACCGAGGCGCCGAAAGCCGGGTTTGTGGGCTGGGGAAGCACGCGTATGGAGCCACCCAGCAGGTGGCTGCAAGCGGCGTCGCCCTTGAGTGCCATGTCGGCTCCCGGGTGGTCTTCGCGGGTAGTGCCGTAGACGCTTTCGAGGTAGCGGGGCTTGTCCCACTCGTACACGTCTGTCAGTTCGAGTATGGCCACCAGGTCGCCGTCGGGGGATTCCAGCGCCACCGATTGGCCGGCCGAAAGCGTGGCCGCCAGCTCTGCGCTCACGGGCAGGGCCATGGGGATGGTCCAGGCATAGCGCTCACCGTTGTTCTCGATGACGCCCTCGTCGAGCGAAAGATTCCATGCGGCCTCTCCCATGGGGCCCTCCAGCGGGCTCAAGGCGCCGTCCCCGAAGCGGTAGACCGTAGAAAGGTCGGCGGCCGAAACGGGCACGCGGGTGAGCGAGGCGGCCTCGCTGGAAAAGCTGTCGAGGTCGGCTTCGGCGACTGTGCGGTTTACCGGGGTGCTGAGTCCGCCGTGGGGCGAGATAAGGTCGGGCATGTTGATCTCCTCAAAAGTGTAGTTAATCACGCACTTTAGACCATGCCGACGGCGGATCCAAACCTTCGCCATGGGGGCGTCCGGTGGCTGGGGAGGACGGCCGTTGGGGAGCGGACAGCGTGAACCAGCGGTCTACAGGTGGATGTAGCCGGCCCAGGTCCAGTAGAAGCGCACCGTGAGGTTGAACACCACCCAGCCGGTGGCGCCCATAATCGCGCCGGGCAGGATGATGTCGCGCAGGCGCAGAAAGCCCGACGAGTAGGCGATGGCGTTAGCCGGTGTGCCGATGGGAAACGCGAAGGCCAGCCCCGCCGGTATGGCGATGAGCGGCGCTATGGTGGCGGGTACCAGGCCTATGGTGTCGGCCATTCCAAGGCCCATGGGCATCATCAACGCCACCACGGCCGAGTTGCTTATGGCCTCGGTGAGCAGCCAGGAACTCGCCGACAGGGCGGCGACGGCGCTCGCGGGGCTGTCGGCCATCAGGCCCAGGGTGCGCTGGGCCATCCAGGTGGCGGCCCCCGAATCGTTGAGCGCCGCGCCCAGGCAGATCGCGCCGCCGTACATCAGGATGATGCCCCAGTTGACGTACTCCTCCACGTCGCGCCACTTGACCAGCTTGAACACGAACAGCAGCACGATGGCGCCTATGGCCACGTTGGCCAGCCCGAGGTTGTGCCCGGCCAGCACCCAGGTGGCCACGGTGCCCAGCATGACCACCCCTATGGCCTTTTCGTCGCGGCTCATGGGGCCCAGTTTCGCCACCTTTTCGGCAAGCGCCGTCTCGGCGTCGGCCACGCTGTCCTGGTCGATGGGGAAAAACCTCGTTATGACCAGCCAGCCCACCCCCAACATGACCACCACCACCGGTAGCGCCCTGAGCGTCCAGTCGAGAAAGGTAAAGGGGTTCGTACCCTCGTACTGCTCCAGTATGCCCAGGGCCAGCGGCGCGCGGCCCCCGCCAAGCAGGGTGGCCACGCCGCCTATGGTCGAGCCCCAGGCCAGCGCCAGGAACAGGGCCTTGGCATAGCTGCTGCGGCGCGGCCTGAGTTTGAGTACCATGACGATCTCCATGACGATCGGAAAGTTCATGGCCGCCACCGCGTGCTCGGACATCCAGAAAGCCATGAAGGCGTTCATGAGAAAGACAGCGCAGAGCAGCGAGCGGGGGCTGTGACCGAAGCGTTGCAGGAAGAGCAGCCCCAGTCGCGTGGACAGGCCCGACTTCATCAGGCAGGCGGCCAGTATGAAGGCGCCCATGATGAAGAACACGGCAGAGTTGCCAAAAAGAGAGTAGGCCTGCTCGGCCGGCATTATGCCCGTGAGCGGGATGAGGGCTATGGCCATCAGGCTGGTGATCATCAGCGGCAACACGTTGAGAACCCACCAGGTCAGGCACAGGGCGAATACCGCCATGGCCTTGCGTCCTTCTTCGGAGAGGCCCTCGGGAGTCTCCATGTTGTACACCAGCACAAACAGGCCCACGCCCAGCAGCAGGCGCAGGGGGCGGTTCAGCCGGCTGAGCAGCACCAGGGCCAGGGGCCGGGTGTCGACCACGTATTGTTTGCTGGTGTTTTCCTGGCTCATGGCCTTGTCGACTGAAGCTCCTGGGCTGCAACCACGTTCTTTTGCGCGGCCGGCGGGCGGTTCAGAGCTGGGAGGAATCGAAAGAGTCGCTTACCTGCTTGACCCGCAGGCGACGCCTGAACCGCGAAAGGCTGCGGGCCGCGCGGCCACCCAGCCTTGAACGGTAGAAGCTGCTCACCGCGACGTCCAGTTTAGCATCATCTCCGGCAAAGAATCGAGCTTCGAGCGGGGTGACGGCCTGGCCGAGGTCGCGAAGCCACTGCAGGTTGAGCCTGGCCTCGCGCGCGGCCTTGTACAGGTGGGCGTATACGGGCACCACGTCGTCTGGGTCGGTCAATGGGTGGGCGGCCAGGCTGGCCATGTCAGACGGGCGGTGCAGCGAGAGAATCGGCAGCACGCCCAGTGAAACCAGCTGGTCTATACCTTCGATGGTCGAGGTCGGTTCTTCCAATCCGACCATGAGGTCGCTCCATACGGTTCCGCGCGGAAATACCCGGGCCGCCCGCTCAAGGGCGGCCAAGGTATGCTCGCGGGTCACCTGCTTGCGCCTGTCCGCGCAGGCCCTGGCCAGGCTCTTCTCGTCGAAGGTAAAAAGCGGGTAGTTGACTGCGTCCACGCCAGCGGCGTAGGCTCGGTCCACCCAGCCGGACTCGCTCGGCGGGCTCACCTGTATGGCCACCAGGGTATCAAAGTGCTCCTTGACGGCCTTCACGTAAGGCTCAAGCAGGGCGAAGCCACCGTCGTCGTCTTGGTAGTGGCCGGTGCGAAAGTAAATGAACTCGACCGCGCCTTCGTCGAAGGCCGCGCGTATTACTTCGAGCACTTCTTTCAGGGGCCAGGGCTTGCGACGAGTGGCGCCGCGGTTGCGGCGGGCGGGGCAGAGCACGCAGGGCTTGCTCTCGCCCGCGAACGCACAGGCGCCGGCCGGGTCTATGGCGAGAAAGTCGCCGTGCAACAGCCCCAGCCGGTTCATCTTTGTGCCTGCCGAAGTCGTTTTTGCGTAGAATTCGGGCCGGCCCACCACGCTCACCGGCACCGGTGTTGAGTCGTCACCGGTGCGCAGCAAAAAGTGGTCGTTTTCAACTGTAAGTCGATGCCTCGAGCCGCCGGCTCCGCCCTTGTCGACCTGGCAGCTGGCCACGAGGTCGCCGGGCAGCAGCAGCTCAACGAGGTTGTCGCCGCCGGGCTCGGTGCCGGCGGCCGCCAACTCGGCGGCTTCCAGTCCCTGCTCGAGTCTGAGCCCGCGCATGGCCAGCTCCAGCTTGAGGTGGGCCGAGCTGGCGTTCAAGCCTGCTCGCCTCGCAGCAGCCAGGCCAGGCACAGGCAGGCGGCCTCGCAGGCGGCGGCCTGTTCGAGGCCGGGCTCGTTCGGGCCACCAGCAGAGGGTCGTTCGTCAGCCGGTAGCTTGTCGGAGGGCACTAGCGCCATTGCGCTGGTTGTCTGCCCGTTTGCGTGGCCGTAGCAGGCAACGGGCGTGCCGGCTTCCAGCAGCCCGGCAGCCATCTCCATGCAGTTGGGACCAAGGAGCGCGCAGTCGCCCTGGTAGCGCTGGTCGGAGCCTGTCTCACGGTCCACCGTGACGCCCGAAGCGGCCAGGTAATCGGCCGCCGTCTGCTGGCCGGGCGTGCAACCGGGCACCAACACGCGGGCCGCGAGCAGGCGCTCTTGTCCGGCGATTCCAATTTCGGGCAGGATCACCTGCCTCGAGTAACGTTCGAGCTGTTCGTCGCTTAGCGACATGACAGTTCTATTCTATTACGTTTTTCTCGATGGGTTCGACCTTGACTCCCTTGCCGGCCAGCCACTCCATCGCGTCGTGTATTTCGTCGCCGTCCCCGTCGAGTTCCAGCGCCACAATGCCAATGTGGTCGCTCACCGAGGCTCCGCGAATGTTGGTGACCACCTTGAACTTGTGTCCGAGCTGGTAAATCAGGGGTTCTTTGATCTTTTCCTGGCTGTAGGTCAGGTAGAAACGCTGCAGGGCCATGGCTCCCTCCTCATTGCTTGCGGGTCTGTTTGCGGTTTTTCCAGCCCATCCAAAGGTTGGTTGAAAGGTAACGGTCTCCAAAATCAGGGAAAATCACGACCAGCAACCCCTCGTCGAGCTGCCGGGCCACCTCCAGCGCTCCACAGAGGGCAGCGCCGCTGGATTGCCCGACCAGCATACCCTCGCTGGCAGCTACATCGTACACCATGTCGTAGGCGTCGTCGGTGGCTACGCCGATCTTAGAGTCGAGCTCCTGCTCCTTGAAGATGCCCGGCACGATCGAGCTCTCCATGTGCTTGAGCCCTTCGATGCCGTGAAAGGCGTCGTCGGGTTCAATGGCTATCACCTGCACGGCCTTGTTCTGGCTTTTCAGATAGCGGCCGGTGCCCATCACCGTTCCGCCGGTACCGATACTGGCCACGAAGTGGGTAATGGCGCCGTCGGTTTGCTCCCAGATCTCAGGCCCGGTGGTCAAGAAGTGTGCCTCGGGGTTGGCCTCGTTGAAATACTGGTCGGGTTTGAACCACTTGTCGGGCTCGGCCTCGTACATTTCGCGGCACATCAGCAGCGCGCCGTCCGAACCCTCCAACGGGTCCGAATACACCGGGGTGGCTCCGTAGGCCGTCACCACGCGCTTGCGTTCGATAGACACGTTGGCGGGCATGACCAGGGTCACCGGAAAGCCCAGGGCCGCCCCGACCATGGCCAGGGCTATGCCGGTGTTGCCCGAAGTGGAGTCGAGTATGGTCTTGCCCGGGGCGAGGCTGCCTTCATCCAGTCCGTGCTTGAGCATGTTCCACGCGGCGCGGTCCTTGACCGAGCCACCGGGGTTGAAGCCCTCCAGCTTGGCGTAGATCTTAACGCCGTCGGCCACGCCTTCGCGCAGCCGTTGGATCTCGACCAAGGGGGTGTTTCCCACCAGGTCACAGACGGTCCCGGCCGTGTGGGTCGCGACGTTTGCGGGCGTTGAACTCACCGCTACCTGGCGCCTCAGCTCAAAGACCGCGTGCCACCGGCGATGGCGGGCACTATCGACACCTCGTCGCCATCCTTGAGCGGTGAGGCCAGGTTGTCGAGAAAACGAATGTCGTCGCCGTTCACGTAGACGTTTACAAAGCGGCGTATAGAGCCGTCGTCTTCGCAGATCCTGCCTTTGAGCCCGGGGTGGTTCTTGTCGAGATCGTCGAGCAGCTCGGCTATCGAACTGCCTTCTACGGGTACAGTGTCGGCACCGTCGGTGAACTTTCTCAGTGGCGTGGGAATTCTTACTTCAACTGGCATGGTTTTACTGGTCTCCTTGTTCCTGTCGTTGGCCCTATCGAGTCAGCTTACTGGCAGGTGGCCGGGCTGGCAATCATGGCCCGGCGTTTTTTGCCAGTCCTGCTGCCTGCCGTATTGTCTGCCCTTCCGTGGCCCGCATCAGACCAGGGTGGCGTACAGCTCGTCAAAATCTCCCAGCCTGGCCGGTATCACGTGCGGCTCTTTCACGCTCGCCGTCACCGCCTCGATGGTCTTGTAGCCGTTGCCCGTAATGCTGATTACTATCGATTCGTCGCGCGGTATGCGACCGGTGTCTATCAGCTTTTTTGTAACGGCAACGGTCGTACCGCCGGCCGGCTCGGTAAAAATACCCTCGGTGCGGGCCAGCAGCTTGATACCGTCCACTATTTCTTCGTCGGTCACGCTCTCGCCCCAGCCGTTGTGCGAGCCGCGTACGGCCTTGAGCACGTAGTAACCGTCGGCCGGGTTTCCTATGGCTATCGACTTGGCAATGGTGTTGGGCTTTACGGGCTCGATGAGCTCACTGCCGGCGTGCAGGGCGTTGATGACCGGCGCGCAGCCCGACGCCTGGGCCGAGTAAATCGACCAGGGCTCGTCGGCCACCAGTCCCAAGCGGGTAAACTCTTCGAAGGCCCGTGCCACCTTGGGCAGTATGGTACCGCCGGCGGTGGGCACCACTATGTGGCGCGGCAGTTTCCAACCCAGCTGCTCGGCCACCTCGAAGCCGTAGGTCTTGGCGCCCTCGGTGTAGAATGGCCGCAGGTTGATGTTGACGAAGGCCCAACGGTACTTGTCGGCTATCTCGGCGCACAGCCTGTTGACATCGTCGTAGTTACCCTTGATGGCCACCGGTACGGGATCGTAGATGACCGAGCCGATGACCTTGCCCTGCTCGAGGTTGTCGGGGATGAAGATGTAACATTTCAACCCGGCGCGCGCGGCGTGGGCCGACACCGAGTTGGCAAGGTTGCCCGTCGACGCGCAGGCCACGGTGTCAAAGCCCAGCTCCACGGCCTTGCTTATGGCCACCGACACCACGCGGTCCTTGTAGGAGAAGGTCGGGTGGTTGCAGGAGTCGTCCTTGACGTAGAGCTCGTCGACCCCCAGCTCGCGGGCCAGATGATCGGCCTTTACGAGCGGCGTCCAGCCCGAGTACAGGCCTATGGTGGGCTCGTTCTCCACGGGCAGCAGCTCGCGGTAGCGCCACAGGTTCTGTGGTCGCGACTCGATGAGCTCCCTGCTTATGACCGAGGCGATGGCGTCGTAGTCGTATTCCACCTCCAGCGGGCCGAAGCAGTACTCGCACACGTGCTCGGGGCCGATTTCGTATTTTTCGCCGCACTCGCGGCAGGTCAGTCCGTTTACGAAAGCCATGATTCCTGTCTCCGTTGTCCTGTTTCCTGCACCTGCAGGGGGTCTGCAGCTTGCAGCCCGGTAACTGCCGTGGCGCAGATGCAGCCCGGCCTTGGCCGAAACTCCACTCTGCGCCAATGCGGCTGCTTGATCTGAAATATTCTCATGCACCCGCCGCGGGCACGCGCGGGATTGGCGAGTACGCGCGAGGCTTCGAGCGCCTGCAGTGAGCCTATGACGCCGGCAACCGGGCCCAGCAGGCCCAGCTCGCCGCAGCCCTGGCCGGTGCCGCCCGCCGTGTTGTCAGGCCAGCCGTCCGCGGGCGGAAAGACACACTCCAGGCAGGCCGAGCGCCCCGGGATGACCGTCATTAACTGCCCGCCCATGCGGGCTACGCCGGCGTGGCAGAAAGGCGTGCCGCTGGCCAGCGCCGCGCGGTTGATGACAAACTTGCTGGCCGGGTCGTCGCAGGCGTCGATGACAAAATCGTGGCTCTCAAACAATGCGGCAGCGTTGTCCTGGTCAAGCCGAAGGGGCAGGGCGCTGACATCGAGGTCGGGGTGTCTGGCCAGCAGTGCGAGTCGGGCCTGTTCGGCCTTGTTGCGACCCAGGGTCGAGCGATCGAACAACAGCTGCCGTTGCAGGTTGGACAGCTCAACGCGGTCGGGGTCGATAAGGGTCAGGGCGAAGCCCGGCGTTGCCGCAAGCGCCGAGGCCGCCGGGCAGCCCAGGGCACCGGCGCCCACTATGAGCACTCGTCGTCTGTTTTGCTGTGGCTGTCGTTCGCGCAACAAAAAACCCCTTCCCATCGGCCTTTACTTGCGTGGCCAGGAAGAGGTTCGAGTAACCGTTCCCGCCCCATTTTCCGCATCTGCCACCAGGCAGGCGTAGGAATTAGCACCTGCACTTCCCCGCGTGGAAGCCGGCTGCTGTGGTTTCAACGGGCCTAATCCCTCCACCACTCGCAATAAGGCAGCCCAAGAGTAGCGCTTGGCCCGGGGGCTGTCAAAAGGGTCGTTTGTGCTGCCGGTCTGCCGCTCTCCGGTGTGCGGTCGGAGGGCTACTGCAAGCCAGGCGGGGCTTGATTCGCGGCGCTCCTGCGTGCAAGGGTGTCGTCATGCACAACAAGCCACTTGCGCTCGACGGGGCGTTCAATTTCAGGGATATCGGTGGCTACAGCACGGCGTCGGGTCAGTCGGTTCGCCGCTCTATCGTTTACCGGGCCGACACCCTGCACCGCCTGAGCGACAGCGACGCGCGCGTGCTCGAGGGCCTTGGCATCGCCAGGGTCGTAGACCTGCGCAGCGATCTGGAACTGCAGCGCGACGGGGTGGGAGTGTTCGTGGAGGGCAGGGGCATTCACGTGCACGCGCCGCTGGTGGAGGTTTCGCTCAGCCCCTTCGACAGCGACATAGACTGGGGCCAGGTCGACCTGCGCGAGCGTTACATCGAGATGCTCGAGGTCGGTACTGCTGCATTGCGAGAAGTCTTCGAGTCGGTGGCGGCCGACCGGGTGCCGCTGGTGTTTCATTGCACTGGCGGCAAGGACCGCACGGGCGTGGTAGCGGCCCTGCTGCTGCGCACGCTGGGGGTCAGCGACGCGGTGATAGAGCAGGACTACAGCGCCTCGGAGCGCTACCTCGCGCCGGTCATAAGCAAGCACCGCGGCGCGTTGGAGGGCGAGGAACTGGCCGACGACGTGATAGACTACCTGTGCTCGAGCCCAGCCTCGAGAATGCGCTATACGCTGGAGCAACTCGACCGGCGCTGGGGTTCGACGGAGAGCTACCTGCTGCAGGCCGGGGTGGATAGGGCCACGCAGGACGCGTTGCGCGATAAGCTGCTGGCCTGACGTTCAGCTACCGGCCAGTCGCTCGCGGGCTTCGCGCGCGGCAGAGGTCTGCGGGTACTCGTCGAGCACGAAGTGGAAGCGCAGGTCCGCCGCAGTCGTGTCGCCCGTTCGGCGGTAGTAGTCGCCCACGTACAGCTCCTGGTCGGCCAGGTTCTCGTAGCACTCGGCCTTGCGAAAACCAGCCAGGGTGGCCCACACCGAGTCGGGGTACCTGAGTACCACCCGGTCGAAGTGCAGTATGGCGTTGACCGATGAGCTCTTGTCCCTGTCGGCCGAGTTCACCTGGTCGAGCCAGCACATGCCCGTGATGTACTGCGAAAAAGCTATGGCTTCGCTGGCAGGATAGCGTCGCTCGAAGTCTTCGAAGGCGCTCACCGCCTGGTCGTACTTCCGGCCCAGGTAAAACGCGTGGGCCACGCGCAGCCTGGCCAGCTCGGCGTGTTCAGAGAACGGGTGCTGGTCGAGCAAGCGACCGTATTCTTCTACCGCGAGCATATAGTGACCCGCCTCGAAGGCCTGTGCCGCGCTCACCGCGAGATCGGTTTCTCTGGGCGGGGGTGGAGTCGAGCAGCCCGCTGCCGATAACAGCAGCAAGCTGGCGACGAGGCAGGCCACCAGCTTGCCTGCCACGACCCGGGAACGCTTGAGCGAAAAAGCCTGCAGCCCGTGTTTCACAACCCGCAATGTAGCGGCTGGGGCCGGCAGGGTCTACAGTGGGCCGGCTCACAGGGCTGGGCGAGGTATATGGCTGATACCAGGCTGCAGATAGTGGTTGGCAAGGGTGGCGTGGGCAAGTCCACTGTCGCGGCGGCACTGGCCTTGGAAAGAGCCGCGCGCGGTGGACGGGTGCTGGCGCTTGAGTTGGGTGGCAGCGGCGGGCTGGCGCGGGCTCTGGGCGTTGAGTCCTCGTCCGACCCGGTAAAGACAAGTCAGGCCGCGCCGCCGGGCGAGGTCTACGTGGCCTCGGTGGATGGCGAGGCGGCGCTATCGGAATACCTGGCCCTGCTGGTGCCCGTCCGGCGATTGCTGCGCGGCGTGATGGCCACCCGTTTTTACAAGGCCTTCGTCGGTGCCGCGCCGGGGCTGAGAGAACTGATGGCAGTGGGCAAGGTCTGGTACGAGTGCCAGAAGACCAACGACGACGGCAGCCCGACCTGGACTACCGTCATAGTCGAGGCCGGCGCCACCGGCCACAGCTTGCGCTACCTGCGCATGCCCGAGGTGGCTGCGCGCACTTTTGCCTCGGGCCTGGTACACAGGGAGGCCGTCAGGGTGGGCGACATGCTGCGCGATCCCGACTACTGCCGCGTGCACGTGGTGGCCTTGCCCGAGCAGATGCCCTTGTCCGAGGCCCGCGAGGTGCTGGTCGCGCTCGACGAAGAACTGGGCATGGAGTTGGGCAGGCTCATCGTCAACCGTTGTAGGCAGGCCGCACCGCCCGCGGCCGAGCGCTTGTCCGGCGAGTTGGCGACGGTTGCATCAAGCGGGCCGGACGGTTGTTTGGCTACCGTCCTGGCCGATCTGGCAGCACGCGAGCTGTCCTGGCTTGCGATACAGGAGCGCGGTCTTGAGCGCATAGAGCGCGACAGCGGGCGCCGGGTGCTGAGGCTGCCCTTGCTGGTGGTAGAAGAGTTCGGGCCGGCCGAGCTCGGCCGGCTCGCCGGGGTGCTGGCCGGAGAGCCGGGTGTCAACGCAGGCGGGGCGGTATCGCCATGAGCGTGGCCGGCCTGCTTTCAGAGCACCGCGTGATCGTATGCGTGGGTAGCGGCGGGGGGGGCAAAACCACCATCGCCGCGGCCCTCGCGTTGCGAGCTGCCGCCGAGGGCAAACGCGCGATGGTTCTCACCATCGACCCGGCCCGTCGGCTTGCCCAGGCGCTGGGGCTGGACACACTGGCCAGCGGTGGACAGCGGGTGAGCGATGAGGCGCTGGCCGCGGCCGGCTGTCGCGTGAGCGGTGCGCTCAGCGCGGGCATGCTCGAGCAGAAGGGCGCCTGGGACGACTTTATCCGCCGCAGCGCGGCCTCCGACGAAATAGCGGAGGCCATACTGGCTAACGAGTTCTACGGCCACCTGTCGGTGTCCTTCGCCGGTTCAGCCGAATACATGGCCGTTGAGGAACTCGCGCGCATAGTCGACTCCGAGGAGTACGACGTCATCGTGCTCGACACGCCGCCAACGGCCCACGCGCTGGACTTTCTGCTCGCGCCCCGGCGCCTGCGCGAGTTTCTTGATCGTTCGTTGCTGGGGTGGTTGGTCAAGCCGTCGGTCGCGGCAGGAAGGGTGGCGTGGAAGACCGCGCGGCGCAGCCTGGGCTACGTGCTTGACCGGCTCGAGGAGGCTACCGGGGCCCAGGCCCTGGCCTCGATAGCCGAGTTCTTCGTGGCCATGGATTCCTTGTTTGACGGTGTCGCTGAGCGCGGGGCCAAGGTGAGCGCGCTGCTCGAAAGCGAGCAGACGGCCTTCGTGCTGGTGGCCGGACCCGACGACAGGGTGCTCGACGAGAGCGACTACCTGCAGCGGCGCATGGCGGAGCTGGGTGTTCCCCTGAGGGCGGTGGTGGGCAACCGCCTGGCCGTGTGCCCGCGGCAACCCGACACTCTGGCCCGCGCCGAGGCCGCAGTATTGCTCGATGGTATGGATTCGGGTGAACTCGCCCGCGACTGGCTGCTACAACTGTGGGACGACGCCTGGCGCGTAAGCCAGGGCCAGGAACTGCGGCTGGAGGCCTTCGAGGCCCAGCTGCCCAGGGAGGTGAGAGTGGCCAGGGTGCCCGAAATGGACCACGACCTGCACGAGCTGTCCGACCTGGCCATGGTTGCGGCCGAACTGTAACAGAGACAGCTGGGCGGTGTCTTTCAGGTGGCAGCCGTGTCGAGGCTGCTCCAGCGGCCGCAGCAGCTGCAACGCGGTGTCCATTCACTACTGCCCGCCGAGCAGGCCGAGCAGGCGAATACCGGTCCGGGGCCGTCCGCAATCGCCGCGTTGCCATTGCTGCCGGCGTCGCTCGATACCGCGTTGCCCGACGCCGAGCTACCGGTCTCGATCTGCAGCCATAGCGTTTTTACTGTGTCGTTGTCGACGGCGGTTTTTTCGAGCAGCTCGCGGGCGGTATCCGCTTGCGAGTGCCCCGCGTAGTAGCGCGCCGCCAGTAGCGCCAGCGATTGCTCGTCGGGGTAACGGGCCAGGAGCTTGCCGTAGAGTTTAGGCATGCGACCGGCCTGGTCGCCGTCGGCCAGCAGTTCGAGCTCGCGCAGCAGTATGGCCGTTGGTTTTCTAAGCACGGCTTTTTCGAGCAGACGGGTGGCCTGGCGCTGATGGTCCGAGGTCGCGAGCGCGCGCGCTCGCTCGAGCAGGGCGGCCGAAAAGTCGGGGTCGCTGTCGGTGATGCTCCTGAGCAGGGCCTCGCGTAGCTCGCCTTGGCTCTGCATGGCTTTTTCAAAACGCGCGCCCAGCAGCCGGTTGCGCTCGTCGTCGTCGTCGGGCCGTATGCGCACCAGTCGCTGCTGCACCTGTTCTGCGGCGTCCCAATCGGCCGCCGCGAAGAGTTCGTCGCGCAGCATCTCCAGCACTCTCGGACTGTCGGGGTAGCTCGCACGCGCGCGACCGAGCGCCGACACGGCGGTGGTGTGATCGTCCAGCAGCGAGCACGCGCGGGCGTAGGAAAAGAGCAGCAGGGGGTCGTTGCCGAGGTCCTTCAGGCCGTCTTCGAGAAGCTTGCGGGCCTGGTCGGGGCGACCTTCTTCGAACCAGGTGTCGGCCATGTCGACCACCTGTCCGGGGTCGGGTTCGTGTTTCTTAGCCGCCTTGGTAAACAACGCCCGGGCTCGTGCGTAGTCGCCCGACAGCGCCAGCGAGCGGGCCTCGCTGCGGGCCGACAGGCTCCAGGCAGCAGCTCTCACCTCGCGGTTGACCCGCCATGCGCGAAGCGCATTGCGGCCCTCGTGTATCAGTGCGAGCACGAAGATGGCCAGCGCGCCAGCGCAAAGCGACAGCAGCACCAGCACTCCCACGGGCAGCTCCACGGCCCACTCGGTGCCCAGCGAGAACCTGGCCTTGTCGGGGTTCAGGTGCAGCAGGGCGGCGATGGCACCGGCCATGAGCAGCAGGACTACGAATAACAGTGTGCGTCGAAACATCGGTATTTATGCCCCGGCTGATTGCTGCCCCGCTGATTGCTGCTGGTTGCGGGCCGGCACCGCGTTCCAGTCGCGGCGGGGAGCCCGGTGCCACAGCCGCTCAAGGTCGTAGATGGCTCGGGTGTCTTCGAGGAACACGTGCAGCACCACGTCGCCGTAGTCCACCAGCGCCCAGTGCGCGAACTCCAGTCCCTCGCGAGATATGGGCTCGCGGCCCACTAGCGTGGCCTCGTCTTCTGCGTGATCGCAGATGGCCCGCACCTGTATGGTCGAGCGCGCCGTGCATATGACGAAGTAGTCGGCAACTGAGCTGTCGGTGGCCATGTCGATCACGACGATGTCGGTGCCGTTGCGCTCTTCGGCTGCGGCCGCAATTGCCGTCACCAGCTCATCGTCCGAATCAGCAGCGCCCGGATCACGGCCAGCGGAGGGAGGGTTTTCGTTTGAGGGGGAGGGGGAAATTTCCTTTTTCATGTTCTGTACAGACCGTGTTCCTTGATGTAGGCCGCCACCGCTGGGCCCACGAGGTCTTCGACGGCCAACCGCCCGCGCACGCACTCGCGCACGCGCGACGACGATACGTCGATGCCGTCTAACAGGTGGGTCATGACAAGATGGCCGCTGCTGTGCCGGTAACAACCGATTTCCGAATCATAACAAGCGTCGCTGCTGTCGGCAAAGGGCAGCGGCGGTGGCTGTGCAAGTGGGGGCTGGCCGGGACGCGACAGCACCACCACGTTGGCCAGCCCGAGTATGCGCTGCGGCTCGTGCCAGGTGTCGACCTCCAGCCAGGCGTCTATGCCCACGAGCAGGTACAGCTCGCTGTCGGGCTCACGCTCGGCCAGTGCGGACAGGGTATCGACGGTGTAAGAAGGCCCCTGCCGTTGGTACTCGATGTCGCAGGCCTCAAGACCCTCGTGATCGGCCGTGGCCAGGCTGACCATCGCCAGCCTGTGGCGGGCATCGGCCGGCTGGTCTGCGGGTTTGTGCGGGGGGCGCGGCGCGGGCACCAGCAACACCCTGTCCAGGCCCAGCGCGCGGGCCGTGTGACCGGCCGCCCTGAGGTGGCCGAGGTGCACCGGGTCGAAGGTGCCACCCAGTATACCCAGTCGCGGCAAGGGCTCAGTCCCTGACCTGTCCCTGGCCGCGCACCACGTACTTGTAGGTCGTCAACTCGCGCAGAGCCATCGGCCCACGCGCGTGGATGCGGTTGGTTGAAATACCGATCTCGGCACCGAAGCCAAAGGCAAAGCCGTCGGTAAAGCGTGTGGAAGCGTTTGAGTACACCACGGCCGAGTCCACCAGCGAAAGAAAGCGCTCGGCGTTGTCGTTGTTGCTGCTGATAATCGAATCGGAGTGGCCCGATCCCTCGCTGTTGATAAATTCTATGGCCTCGTCGAGCGAGTCGATGATCTTTACGGCCAGCACGAGGTCGAGGTACTCGGTAGACCAGTCGTCTTCGCTGGCGGCCGTAGCGCCGGCTATGAGCTTGATGGCCCGCGGGCAGGCGCGTAATTCCACGCCCGCCTCTTGCAGGCGCGGGGTCAGGTCGGCCAGCAGGCGGTCGGCCACCTCGGCGTGCACGAGCAGGTTTTCTATCGCGTTGCACACGCCGGGCCGCTGCACCTTGGCGTTCATTACGATGTCGGCTGCCGACGCGAGGTCGGCCGATTCGTCGACGTACACGCTGCACACTCCCTCGTAGTGCTTGATGATGGGAATGCTCGAGCGCTCGGCCACGGCCCGCACCAGGCCGGGGCCGCCGCGCGGTATGAGCAGGTCTATCGAGTCGTCGCGGGTGAGCAGCTCGTTGGTGGTTTCCCTGTCGGTGCGTTGCACCAGCTGCACGGCGGTCTCGGGCACACCGGCAGCGTGCAGGCCGGCCGTAACCACTTCGGCGATGGCGCTGTTGGAGTGTATGGCCTCCTTGCCGCCCTTGAGTATGACCGCGTTGCCCGACTTGACGCACAGCGCGGTCACGTCGGCCGTAACGTTGGGGCGCGACTCGTAGATCATGCCAATCACGCCTATGGGTATGCGGCGCTGCTCAATGTCGAGTCCGGACGGTACGCGCCAGCGGTCGATCGCGCCCGCCAGGGGATCGTCGAGATCGGCCACGGTGAGCAGGCCCTCGGCCATGCTCTGCACGCGTTCGGGGTTCAGCGAGAGGCGGTCGAGCAGGGCCGAGCTGAGGCCGGCTTCGCGTCCGGCTTCGAGGTCGAGCGCGTTGCGCTGACAGAGCAGAGATTCGGCTTCGACCAGCCGCGAGGCGATCTCGCGCAAGGCCGCGCTGCGTTGCTCGTTGGTCAGCGCTGCCAGTTGCCGCGACGCGCTGCGCGCCTGCCGGCAGAGCTCGTCAACGTAAGCCTTCGTGTCGCTTTCCTGCATATCTTCAGTCACCGGGCTGGTCTTCCTGGGCCAGCTCCTCGAGCAGTACCAGGTTGTCCCTGTGTATCAGCTCGTCGCCGGAGTGATAACCGAGACTGGCCTCGATGCTGCTGCTTTGGCTGCCCTTTATGCGCGCGCAGTCGTTCGAATCGTAGGCCACCAGCCCGCGCGCGAACTCCTTGCCGTCGGGCCCGAGGCAGGTCACGCAGTCGCCGGCGGCGAACGATCCCGCAACCGCGGTCACGCCCGAAGGGAGCAGGCTGCCACCGCGCTCAGACAGGGCAGCCAAGGCGCCCTTGTCCACCTGCAGGGTTCCCGCGGTGGCCATGCCGTAGGCTATCCAGTGCTTGCGGTGCGAGATGGGCGAGGCCGAGGCCAGCACCAGTGTGCCCGCGCAGCTGTCGGCCTGCAGCGCTCGCGTGAGGCTGCCCTCGCTCGTGCCGTCGGCTATTACGGTGGTTATGCCGCGGTGGGCGGCGCTGGCCGCAGCGCGCAGCTTACTCGCCATGCCGCCGGTGCCCAGCTCTCCCGAGGGGAGTTTCCTCGCGCCCGCTGAGCCATCGAATTCGAGCACGTATTGGTCGATATTTTCTATCAGGTCCACCACGCTCGACGAGGCAAGCGTGGGAGGCCCGTCGTATACGCCGTCCACGTCGGTGAGTATCACCAGCAGCTCGGCGCTCACAAGGCCCGCGACCAGGGCCGACAGGTGGTCGTTGTCGCCGAACTTGAGCTCTTCGACCGCTACCGAGTCGTTCTCGTTCACGACCGGGATGATGCCGTGCGCCAGCAGGTGCTCCATGGTGTGGCGGGCGTTCAGGTAACGGCTGCGGTCGTGCAGGTCGCCCACGCTCAGCAGTACCTGGCCCACGTGGTGTCCGCAGTCTGAAAAACAACGCTCGTAGTGGGACATGAGGCTGATCTGTCCGACGGCTGCCGCTGCCTGCTGTTCGGGTATGGCCACGGGCATGGCGCTCATGCCCAGTCGCGACAGTCCTGCCGCCCGGGCCCCGGAGCTGACCAGCACAACCTGGTAGCCGTGGTCGACCATGCGTGCGATTTCGGCGGCGATGGCGGCTACGCGCTCGCCGTTGATGCTCGAAGCCGTAGTCACCACGCTGCTGCCCAGCTTTACGACAACCCGCCTTACAGACGCGAGTATTGCTGGCTTGTGCTTGAGCTGGGACATGTTTTCTTTTGTCAGCAGTTTTTGTCGGCTTCGTTTCAGTCGTGCATGGCCTGTCGCTCGGCGTTGTCGCCGCGCTGCTGCCGAACCTGTTCCCATATTACAGCAGCAAGCCGCGCACAGCCCTCTCCGGTGGCAGCCGATATGGCCTCAAAAGCGATGTTGCGCTCTGCGAACAGACGTCGCAAGGCGGGCAGCAATTCAGCCGCATCGGGCAGATCGGTCTTATTTACGACGACCACCTGTGGTCTGTTTGCGAGTCGTTCGGCAAAGCCCCTTAACTCGCCGTTCACGGTGTCGAAATCGACCATGACCTGCTCGGCGTCGCGGCCCGAAGCGTCGACCATGTGCACCAGCAGGGCGGCCCGGTCCACGTGCCTGAGAAACTGCGTACCCAGGCCGTGGCCCTGGTGGGCGCCTTCTATGAGGCCCGGTATGTCGGCCATCACGAACGAGGCCTCCTCGGCCACCGCCACCACCCCCAGCGTGGGCACCAGGGTTGTAAAGGGGTAGTCGGCAATTCTCGGTCGGGCCGCGCTGAGGCGCGAGAGCAGGCTCGATTTGCCAGCGTTGGGCAAGCCGATGATGCCGGCGTCGGCCAACAGGCGCAGTTCGAATTCCAGCGAGTGCTGCTCGCCCTGGCCGCCGTGGTCGGCCCGACGCGGGGCCTGGTTGGTGGGCGTAGCAAAGCGCGCGTTGCCGCGTCCGCCGTCACCACCACCGGCCAGCAGCACGCGCTGGCCGTCGGCAACGAGATCCCCGACCACCTGACCGCTGTCGAGGTCGCGTATGATTGAGCCCAAGGGCAGCGGCAGCTCGATGTCGCCGGCGGCCCGGCCGTGCTTGCCCTTGCCCTGGCCGTCGCCGCCACGGTCGGCCTTGATCTCGCGCTTGAAGCGGTAATCCTGCAGGGTGGTCATGTGGCTGCTGGCCACGGCCCATACGCAGCCGCCCCTGCCGCCGTCGCCACCCGAGGGCCCGCCCATGGGCCGGTACTTTTCCCTCAGGAAGGCGCAGGCTCCGTTGCCCCCGTCTCCGCCGAAAACGCGGATACGGGCTTCGTCGATGAACTTCACGTCACGCCCTCAGGCGGGATATACGCTGACTTTTTTTCTGTCGCGACCGAGTCGCTCGTAGCGCACGACGCCGTCGAGCAGGGCGAACAGCGTGTAGTCCCGGCCCATGCCCACGCCCTTGCCGGGGTGGATGCGGGTGCCGAGCTGGCGCACAAGGATGTTGCCGGCCGTGACGGCCTGGCCACCAAAAATCTTGACCCCGCGGCGCTGGCCTCGAGTGTCGCGGCCGTTACGGGTACTTCCCTGTCCTTTCTTATGAGCCATATCGAATGTCCGCTCTTGTATCCGTAAAAAATTGTTTCTGTAGGAAATCGTTGACGGGTGATCGTCAGTTGGATATCCCGGTTATGCTTACAGTGGTCTCGTACTGCCGGTGCCCCTGGCGGCGGCGGTAGTTCTTGCGGCGCTT
>DBZX01000009.1:13972-14136 GCA_002311335.1 bacterium UBP10_UBA1149 | reverse complement strand
ACTCCCAGGCGTTGCAGGGCAGACTCGCTGGCCTCGGCTAGTTCGGCCCCTCGCATGCCGAGCAGGTGACCGTGGTGCTTGAGGTTTTCCCTGACAGTGAGATTGCGATCGAGGCCGGGGTTCTGGAAGACCACACCGAGGGCGGACCGCGCAGCCAGGCTGTG
>DBZX01000009.1:5119-13802 GCA_002311335.1 bacterium UBP10_UBA1149 | reverse complement strand
AGGCCCGAGCAGGCCGAAGATCTCCCCCGGCTGTACGGAGAACGATACATCGTCGAGAGCTACCGTGTCCCCGTATGAATAGGACAGGTTTTTAACTTCGAGCAACGGGTTTTCTTCAGTGTCGTGTGTGGGCGGCGTCACGTTGCCACCCTGTCTAACAGGTAGGACGCCAGCAGCAAGGGCAGGTAGGCCACCGAGCATAGAAGCAGGCGCCTGGCTTGCAGCTGGTCGGGATTTTTTGCCGCCGACACCGAAGCCGCCAGGTAGGCCAGGCCGAGGGCCAGGGCAGAGGCAAAGAAAACAGGCCCCGAGTAGCCGGCGCTCCCCACAGCCAGGGTCACGGGCAGCAGGGCGGCGGAATAAAGAACCATCTGCCGTCCCGACGCACTGCCGTCGCTGTCGATGCCCTGCAGGGTCGGAAAACCAGCGTTCCTGTAATCGTCTCGGTGGATAAGTCCGATGGCAAGAAAGTGGGGGACTTGCCAGAGAAAAAGAATTGAAAAAAGAAGAAGGGACTCTCGACCCAGCGCATCGCCCGCTGCTGCGCAGCCGATCACGGGCGGAAGAGCACCCGGGATTGCCCCGATCAGGGTCGACAGGCTCGAGGATTTCTTCAACGGCGTGTAGATCGCGAGGTAGGAAACCAGGGTAACGGTGTTGACCAGTGCCGCCGCCGGGTTGACGAAGGCCAGCAGGTAGCCCACACCGACAACGGAGGTGATGACACCGAAAGCCAATCCCGATTTCTCGCTTATAAGGTGCGCGGGCAGCGGCCGAAAGCGCGTCCTCGCCATGAGCCCGTCACTGCTGCGCTCGAGGTACTGGTTGAGAGCGCCCGCGCCCGAGCAGGACAGGCAGGTGCCAATAACTACGTGCAGCAGCATGGCGGTCTCGAAGTCTTGCAGCCCGGTGACCGCGAGGTAGCCGACCAGCACGGTCAAAACCACCATGGCGACGATGCGAGGCTTGGTCAGTTCAAGGTACACCGAACCGCGACCGCGTTCGGGGCCGGCAGGCGATCTTTCTACGGCTGCTACGTCGGGCATCAGTTGAGATCCGCCGCCAGCTGCTCATCCCGCTGTAGAGGAGGTCTGTAGGCGTACAGCAGCCCGGCGACCGCCAGCCCCAGGGCGCCGGCACCTACCGCGACGTGGAGCGTTGGAAGCCACGAGAGTGCGAGCCCTGCGCTTCCTTCCTGCCCGCTCAGCTGCAGCAGCGTGGCGGTAGCGATACCCAGGCCTACCTGCAGCCACAGCACCCCGCATAATCGCCGGGTGGTTCGTCCAGCGGGCCCCCCTGTTCGGCTTGCCTGCCTGGCCAGCCTGAGCGAAGCGAAGAGTATGCTCAAACCGATAAGCAGGTGCAGGTAAAACAATGGGTGCCCCAGGACGCCCGCCGAACCGGGCATGTGGCGAAGAGATACCCCGATAGCCAACTGGAGGCCTATCAGGCTCAACATGATGATACCCGGGCGCTGCAGCGGCGTGTGGTCCTCCAGCGCTTCATCGTTCACCCAGGAGGGCGAAGTGACGGTGACAATGGCCGCCAGGATTCCGAAGAAGGCCTGTCCAAACCAACCGTGAACCATGGCCAGGTCCAGCGACAGCCAGATTACTCTCAACCCTCCCATCAGCGCCTGGGCCAGCACGGCGGCAATGGCGGCCAGGCCAAGAGTACGGGCGTACTTGCGCGTGTCGTTACGGTACAGGGCCAGCCCGAGCAGGCAGGTCACGACGGCCACGGAGGCGGCAATCAAGCGATGCCCGTGCTCGGTGCGCACCTTGTCGATTTCATACCAGCGGGGAGGGTTGATGCCGCCGTAGGAAAGCGGCCAGTCGGGCACGGCCAGGCCCGCGTCCCGGCTGGTTACCAGTCCACCGGCGACAACGAGAACGAAGGCCATCAGAAGGGCGGCTACCGCGAGTACGCGAATTTTACGGTCGGGAAGGTTGCCTGTCGATAACTCGCTCACCTTGGCCCTAACCCGCTTGGAACATCAGCGCGACGATGAGGACGATCACCACGGGGCTCAGTGTCCACGCTAGTTGAGACGGGATTTCTGGGGTGCCGGGCCTGAGTATCCGGGTCAGTATAGTGGCGGTGAGTAACAGGAAGGCGGCGCAGCTGAGCGAAAAGACGGCGGACACTTCAGCCGGCCCCGATCCACCGCTCGGTAACCCGGGCCGACCGAGGGCCGGGCCGGGTTACGAGCAGGGTCAGTTCGCCCTCGCGAAGCTGAAGTCCGAACCGACGCTTCCGCCCTCGGAAACAGTGACGCTCGCAGTGCGGGTGCCGAATTTCTCGTGCCAGGCTTCGACGGTGTAGGTTCCGGCAGGTACGTTTTCGATCGTAAAGCTGCCGTCGGCTGCAGAGACCGCGAAGAATGGGTGATCGAGTACGCCGACCCAGGCGGCCATCCACGGGTGCACGTCGCACTTTACTCGCACCATGATCTCGGCGGCGGTAAATCTCTTCTTGATTTTCATCCCCTTGATGGGCATCGCTTGGTTAAACTGCTTGCTCTCCTTGGGCATTGAGTGAACGTTGTGGAGAGTCGAGTCGCTGTTGGTGATTTCGATCGTCTGCCCGACCATTGTTCCCACTATCCGCGGCGAGTACATGCAGCCTTTCTGGTCGATCTTGAGCATTTCGGTGGGCTTTTCGAAGGTGCCGGTCACGCCTTCTTTCAGGTAAACGAAAACGTTCTGTACCTTGCCGTCGGCAATCAGTATCGCATCGCCGAGTCGCCCGTCGGGGTTGGCAGCATCACAGGCGGGGTCAGCAGACATCCTGATAGGCCTTCTGGAGGGGGCGTCTCCTTCAAAGCTCACGGTGCCGGTAATCGAGCCCCCGGCATCGGCGATATGCACTCCCCCGGCCAACAGCATGGCTGTTGTCACGGCAGTCACGGCTATGCCCCTAAGCAGTAAATTCATCATCTTTTCCTCTCCTGGATACTGTGGATTGCGGTTTGCGTACCTCGCCGGACATTGCAGGCGCGGATGGCTTGTCGCGGCACCCTGATTAGCAGTTGCGGCAGTATAATCAAGCCGCTCGAGGGCTTGCAATCGCCGCGCTGACGGGCGAATAAGCCTTGTGGGCGAAACTGAAAAAGGGCGGCCAGTTGGCGGTGGTTTGAGCATAGAGACGCTTACCGGACTCATAGAGGACGGTAGCGTAGACACGGTGCTCACGGTCTTTCCGGACATGTACGGAAGGCTGGTTGGCAAGCGCAACACCGGGCATTTTTTCCTCTCCGATGTTCTCCAGGGAGGCCTTCATGCCTGCGACTACCTGTTTGCCTGTGACATGGAGATGGATCCCGTCCCGGGCTACGAGTGGTCGTCCTGGCAGAAAGGCTACGGTGACGTTCACGCCACTGTGGACCTTTCGACCCTGAGGCTGGCCGCGTGGCAGGATCGCACGGCCCTGGTGTTGTGTGACCTCGCGAGTCCCGCGGACCACCAGCCCGTGGAGATCTCGCCGCGCCGCATACTCTCAAGGCAGGTAGGGCTTGCCCGCGAACTCGGCTATGACCCCCGTGCGGGTTCCGAACTGGAGTTTTTTCTCTTGAGTGAAAGCTATGACGAGGCTGAGGCGCGGGACTTCGGTGAACCGCGTACTTCCGGCTGGTACGTGGAGGACTATCACACCATGCACGCTACCCGCCAGGAGCCGGTCATCGGGGCGATACGACGTGCGATGGACGCGTCGGGTGTACCGGTCGAATCGAGCAAGGGGGAGTGGGGCCCGGGACAGCACGAGATCAACCTTCGCTACACCGATATGCTCGAAATGGCAGACAGGCACTCGATATTCAAGCAAGCGGCCAAGGAAATCGCCGCCTCCCAGGGTGTCTCGGTTACTTTCATGGCCAAGCTTCACGAAAACCTCGCTGGCAACAGCATGCACCTGCATTCGAGCCTCTGGTCAGTCGACGGTGGTGAGGCGCTCTTCAGTGGTGATAACGAGTTGCCGGGAACACCGGCCCGTTGCTCCGACCTGTTTCGCTGGTACATCGGCGGACTCGTGGCACACGCCCGCGAATGCGCGTTGTGGTACGCCCCTAACACCAACTCTTACCGTCGATTCATAGCGGGAACGTTTGCGCCGACCGGTATCGGCTGGTCCTGGGATAACCGGACCGCTGGTTATCGCCTGGTGGGCAGTGGCGACGCACTGCGAGTCGAGTGCCGGATCCCGGGCGGCGACGCCAATCCCTATCTCGTGATGGCCGTCACCCTTGCAGCGGGACTGGATGGCATCAGGAACCGTATCGAGCCGCCCGCCGCCCTCAGTGGGGACCTGTACCAGTCGGCCGATCACGCGACCCTGCCGCTCTGCCTGGAGGATTCCATGAAAGAGTTTGCCGACAGTAGTTTTATCCTGTCCTCTTTCGGTGCGGAGGTCAGGGATCACTACATTCGTTTTGCCGAGGTCGAACTAGAGAAGTCGCGGCCGGTGGTCTCTAACTGGGAGCGTCGCCGCTTCCTTGAGCGCGGCTGACAAAAGGCAAACAGAGTATGCAACTGGAAGGCAAGACTTGTGTCGTAACCGGTGCGGCGGGCGGCATCGGCCGCGAAACCGTGTTGGAGTTCTGCGCCCGCGGCGCAAGGGTGGTGGCTGCCGATCTGCGGCCCGATGGCCTCGAAGAAGTCGTTGCGCTTGCCGTCGAGAAGGGTGGCACTGCGATTGCGAGCCAGATGGACGTGACCGTCGCCGCACAGGTCAAAAACACCATAGACCTCTGCGAGCAGACCTGGGGCAGGGTGGACGTTGTTTTCAACAACGCCGGGATCTTCCCCGGCGACGACGGCTCGGTGCTTGAAACCAGCGAAGAGACCTGGGCCCACGTGATGGACGTCAACCTCAAGGGAGTTTTCCTGGGTTGCAGGTACGCGGTAGCGGCCATGCTGAGATGCGGCGGCGGATCGATCATTAACACCGCGTCGTTTGTTGCGCTGATGGGCGCAGCTACTTCGCAGAGCGCCTACACGGCGAGCAAGGGCGGGGTGCTCTCCTTGACGCGTGAAATTGCAGTCGAGTACGCACGCAAGGGCATCAGGGCCAACGCCCTGTGCCCGGGGCCGGTCAACACGCCCCTGCTGGCGGAGTTGTTGCGCGACCCCGAAGCGAGGCAGCGTCGCCTGGTTCACATCCCGGTGGGTCGCCTGGCCGAAGCGGGCGAAATCGCCCGGGCGGTCGTTTTCCTGGCTTCGGACGATTCGAGCTATGTGACGGGTACCGAGTTCACGGTAGACGGCGGAATAACCGCCGCCTACGTGACTCCGGAGTCCTGATGAGCGCTCGGCCGGTCAGGCAGCCAGGTAACCTTTTTCTTCGAGGTAGGAGAGCAGGGCCTGGAGGCTGTCTTCCTCGCTCTGCGAGGTCGTGTCGATGATCAACTCGGCCTTGTCTGGCTCTTCGTAAGGCGCTGAAATTCCAGTGAATTCCGGTATCTCACCGGCGCGGGCCTTCTTGTACAGGCCCTTGGGATCGCGCTTCTCGCATTCGTCGAGGTCGCATTTAACGTACACTTCTACAAAATCACCGTCGGCCATGATCTCGCGAACCTTGTCCCGGTCTCCCTTGTAGGGCGAAATGAAGGCGGTGACATTGATGATGCCGGCCTCGGTGAAGAGAGCGGCGACTTCGCCTATACGGCGGATGTTTTCTTCACGATCTTCGGGCGAAAAGCCCAGGTCCTTGTTCAAGCCGTGGCGGACGTTGTCGCCGTCGAGCACGTAGGCGCGCGCTCCACGCTCCCAGAGCGCCTTTTCGAGGAGGTTCGCAAGGGTCGACTTGCCGGAGCCCGACAGGCCGGTGAGCCAGACGGTACAACCGCGATGGCCGGAGATATTTTCTCGCTCGGTTTTTGAGACAGTGGTTTCGTGCCAGACAATGTTCTCGGACTTAGGCTGCGTCATGCTTGTTGTTTATCTCCGGCGTTCCGATCTCTCGGCATCGCTCACTCTGTAAGACTGCCTGGGGCGAGGCGGTCATGTTTTAACTGAGAATCCCGGTAAACGCCTGGCGGCGCTCCCGGGGCTATCTGGGACTCTCGATCTTGCGACCGAAGGTAACCTGTCCCTTATCAACCCGGATCGAGAAACCGCAGTCGGGGTTGATGCAGACCCACGCCTTGTACATGACAGACGCGCCCTCTGTTCCGTAGTCGGAGAGCGGAACCAGGAGTCCGTTCTCACACTTCTTACAACTGGGCAGTTCCATCACCACATCCTCTGCGCCATCGCTGTCAGCTCCAAACAGGCAACCAGCAGCTAGGGTTTCGCCGAACAGCAATGCCCGGCCTTTTCTCGCGTACCATTTTCAGTCGATATTGCGCGTACTTAACGCATGTTCGCCGCCGCGTCAAACAGCGCGGCAGCAGGCCCGGCCAGGAAGGTGAGGCATGAGGGGGGGCAGGAGCTGTGCTGTGGGGAACGGCTACGATCAGTGCCGGCTGCGTTGAGCGCGCCGCATGGCCTTGCGTCGCTTGCGCTCCGCTTCTTCGCGTTTTCTTTTTCGCTTGACGCTGGGCTTTTCGTAGAAAGACCGCAGCTTCATTTCCTTGAAGACGCCTTCGGATGCCATCTTCTTCTTAAGGATTTTTATTGCTCGCTCCAGCGAACCTTCAACTTGAACTTCCATAATATAAGCGCTGCCCTCCCGGCGCCAGAACAGCTGAGAGTAGTCCGGAAAGGGGGATCTTGTCAACTTCCGACCGCCAGCCGCAGCCCCGGGCCGCAGTACCAGGGACCTGGTGAGTGGTGCCCTCGACAGGACTCGAACCTGTGCAACCGGCTTCGGAGGCCGGTGCTCTATCCACCTGAGCTACGAGGGCGTTGGTCGCCAGGGGCCTGCTTACAACGTTATCCGCCTAACTGCCAGCAGCGATTCTGCCCATATGGTCGATGAACTCCTGCTTGATCAGTCCGTTACTGGCCAGTACGCGCGGGCTCCACGGGTCATACGCGTCGCCGTTGAAGTCGCTTACGCTGCCTCCCGCTTCGGTAACAATAAGCCATCCGGCTGCCGTGTCCCAGGGCTGTAATTTCCACTCCCAGAAACCGTCGAAGCGGCCGCAGGCCAGGTAACAGAGGTCCAGTGCGGCAGATCCGAAGCGCCTGACGTCCCTGGCGTTGACCAGGAAATGCTCAAAGTAGGGCAGGTACAGGCCCAGGTTCTCCCGACGGTCGTAGGGGAACCCGGTAACCAGCAGCGCGTCTTCCAGCGCTGCGGTGGTAGACACCGCTACAGGGCTGTCGTTGAGAAAGGCACCCGCACCAGCCCGGGCATGGTACATCTCGTCTCTGAAAGGATCGTATACGGCCGACGCGGCGGGTGCGCCCCGGTGCAGGAGCGCGATTGATACCGAGCAGTGAGGGATGCCGTGGACGTAGTTGATGGTGCCGTCGAGTGGGTCTACGTACCAGCACCACTCATGGTCGGAGCGATCAAAGTGGTTTTCTTCCGCGACTATCGCGTGGTCGGGAAAGGCCCGGGCTATGCCCTCGACGATGATCTTCTCGGCCTTGAGGTCGACGTCGGTAACCAGGTCCACGGCCGCTTTGTGTGAGATTTCTTTTTTCAGGGGCAGCGAATCACGGATGATTTTTCCGGCTTCTCGCGCCAGCTGCCGCGCGAGTTCTGTATGTTCGGGCATGGCGCTTGTTGTCACAGCGGCCCGAGGCGGTCAAATTGGGGCTTGTGTCGGGGGTATCAACAGTAAGCAGGGCGGTGAGGGCGCCTGCAAAGGTGAACCTCAGCCTGCGGGTGGTGGGCAAGCGCAGTGACGGCTACCACGAGCTCGAGTCCCTCATGGTGCCCGTGGCCATATATGACGACGTCCACGTTGAGGTGCGCCCGAGTGTAAACGCTGAGGTCGGCTGTACGGTGAGCGGTGACAAGGGAGTTCCGGGGGGTGCCGGCAACATCGCGGCAAAAGCTGCGCAAGCTGTGCTCGAACACCTGGATGAGACAGCGGCGGTGAGTATCCGGCTGGTAAAACGAATTCCCAGCCAGGCTGGCCTGGGCGGTGGAAGCAGTGATGCCGCTGCAGTGCTGCGGGTGTTGCCCGGCCTGCTGGGCAGGAGGTTGCCCGCGCCCACTGTAGCCCGGCTGGCCTTGCAACTGGGAGCGGACGTTCCATTTTTTGTCTCCAGCCGCCCTGCGATGGCCAGGGGGGTGGGAGAGCGGCTCAGCTTTATCGACCTGCCTTACCGGGGCAGCCTGCTGGTGGTGGTCCCGCCGCTGGGAGTAGACACCGCGTGGGCCTTCGCCAACGTCGTGAAAAGTTTGACTTCAAGGGGGGCTGGAACTAGGCTCCTGCGTTCCCTTGAGCGCGGTGCCGCGCTTGAGGGGCTGCTGGTGAATGACCTTCAAGAGGGAGTCTGCGACAGCTTTCCGGAGGTCTCCAGGTCAGTGGACCTGTTGATGGCGGGGGGCGCTTCGGCTGCTGTTATGTCGGGCTCAGGGTCAGCCGTGGTCGGCTTGTTCAGGGACGGCAGGGCAGCGCGGCGGGCCGCTCGTGCTTTTGCCCGGCCTGCGAGGGTGTTTGTTACGAGGATCCTCAGACGTTCGCCGGGTGGACGTCCTTAGTGGGCGGTAGCCAAGCTGGTTAAGGCACCGGATTTTGGGTCCGGCATGCGAAGGTTCGAATCCTTCCCGCCCAGCATTGTTT
>DBZX01000009.1:398-5076 GCA_002311335.1 bacterium UBP10_UBA1149 | reverse complement strand
GTTTCAGACTGGACCGTAGCGCCGCGGGGCGAAGGGTGGATGATTTGTTTATAGAGAGGAATACCGTTGGCTTCGCCGGCTAAAGACCAACTGCTTATTTTTTGCGGTAACGCCAGCCTTGACCTGGCGTCGAGTGTTGCCGAGAAGCTGGGCACCCAGGTCGGGAGCGCCGACGTGCGCCGTTTCAGCGACGGCGAAGTGCTGATCGAAATAAACGACAACGTTCGCGGTGGTGACGTCTTCGTCATTCAGTCTACCTCTACGCCCGGCAACGATCACATCATGGAGCTGCTGTTGATGCTCGACGCCTTGAAACGCGCTTCGGCCAAGCGGGTTACTGCGGTTATTCCGTATTACGGCTACGCGAGGCAGGACCGCAAGGTCGCCCCGCGCGTACCCATAAGCGCCAAGCTCATAGCCGATCTCGTTGTCACGGCCGGGGCTTCACGCGTGATGACGATGGAACTGCACGCCGGCCAGATACAGGGTTTTTTTGACGTGCCGGTGGACAACCTCTACGCATCCCCGGTACTTCAGCCAGAGATCATGTCGCTGGTCGGCGACAGATCCGTCGTCGTGGTTTCTCCCGATGCCGGAGGCGTGGAGCGGGCCAGGGCTTTCGCCAAGCGCCTGGACGCCGGACTTGCCATAATCGATAAACGCCGCGTGAGGGCCAACCAGGTCGAAGAAATGCGTCTGATCGGTGACGTCGAGGGCAGCGTGGCGGTGATCGTGGATGACATGATCGACACGGCCGGAACCGTCTGCAAGGCGGCCGACGCGATCAAGGAAGCCGGCGCTGTCGGTGTCCTGGCCTGCTGTACTCACGGTGTGCTTTCGGGTGCGGCCGTGGAGAGAATTGCCTCGTCGTCGCTCGAGCAGCTGGTGACAACCGACACCATAGCGGTGACCGAATCAGTGCAGGCCTGTGATCGAATACGGGTCGTGTCGGTAGCGGGACTGATCGCTGAAGCTATCCGGAGAACCCACGACGAGGAATCTATAAGCTCGCTTTTCGAGTAGACAGGAGAGGATATGCGAACCGTACAATTAGAAATCAAACGACGCGACGGCTCCGTGAAATCGCGGCTGCTTCGGCGCGATGGCTTGATCCCAGCGATTTTTTACGGCCAGGGCGAAAGCGAAATATCGGTGCAGGTCAACGCCAGGGAGTTCGACCGCAGCGGGCTGGGTTCGAAGGGGGCTCACCTCATCCGCTTCAACTCGGCGGACTCCAGCCTCAACGAGTGCATCGTGCTCATAAAGGAAAGTCAGCACCATCCGGTTACGGGCCTGACTTCGCACGTTGATTTTCTACGCGTTGACATGGCTACCCCGATCATTGCAAACGTGACGCTGAGTTTTACCGGTAAATCGGTTGGGGTCGTCAACGGGGGCATACTGCAGCCGGTTGTCAGGGAAGTCGAGGTAAAAGCGTTGCCTGGAGATCTTCCTGAATCCATAGAAGTCGACGTAAGCGGGCTCGACATTCACGACGTCCTGCACATAGAGGACCTGGTTGTCGGCGAAGGCGTTGAGATGCTTTTTACGGATAATTTCACGGTCGTGACCGTGACCCCACCCATCGCCGAGGAAGTGGTCGAAGAGGAGGAAGAGGAGCTCGGCGAGGGCGAGGGCGAAGGCGAGGGCGAAACCGGCGAGGGAGACGCGGATGCGACCGGCGACGGCAGTACTGGCGGCGACGGCGACGAGAAGGCCGGCGATTCCTGAGACGGGGCGGGGTGGTGACGGCACATGTACTGCATCGCTGGACTTGGCAACCCGGGAGAGGAATACAGGGACACAAGACATAACCTGGGATTCCAGGTAGTCGACACGTTCGCAGAACGTTTGTCGGCGAGCATCCGGCGCCAAAGATACGAGGCGCTGACGGTTTCCGCGAAGTCGGGCCGTACCGAGGTGTTGATCATGAAGCCCCAGACCTTCATGAATCTCTGTGGCAGGAGCGTAAGTGCAGCCTGCCACGAACTCGGTATAGCTGAAGAAAACGTGGTGGTCGTGTATGACGATGCCGACCTTCCGCTCGGCCGTTTACGGTTGCGTCAGGGAGGTGGCAGCGGTGGTCACCGGGGTCTGGAGTCGGTGATAGAGGAACTGGGGACGACGGACTTTGGCAGGGTTAAAGTAGGAGTTGGTAGATCGGGAGACGGCGAATTGAGCGATTACCTGCTCAGCGATTTCGACGAGAGCGAGAAGGCTCTCGTGAAAAAGATCGCGGGTGTTGCTGCTGACGCGCTGTCGCTTGCCCTCGGGGCGGGGTTTGTTACCGCCATGAACCGTTTCAACAGCGTGGATCTGGGTGTTAAGGAGAGCGATACGGGCGATTGAAATCGGCTGTTGCAGCAGAAAGTCGAACGAGAGAACGCCGGGTGAATTTCCGGTGCTCCGGAGTTCGACGGGGAAATGACAGGAGGAAATACGGGTAATGAATCTTTTGATTGATCTGGCATGGCTGGCGGGGGTAATGGGCCTCGGAGTGGCGGGCATACTGTTCTTTGCCGTCAAGAAAGAAAGCCCCGGCAACGAAAAAATGGTCGAGATCGCCCAGGCGATCAAGGAAGGCTCGATCACTTTCATCAAGCGCGAGTACCAGATCCTGGTTGTCTTTGAACTGGCTGTTTTTGCACTTCTTTACTGGAAGCTCAGCCCCGAGACGGCCTTTGCCTTTCTTGGTGGCGCTGGCTGTTCGATGGTGGCGGGCCTGGCTGGAATGGCGTCGGCCACTAACGCCAACGTGCGTACGTGCCAGGCTGCCCGCGATGGCGGCCAGGACAAGGCACTGCTGGTCGCTTTTAACGGAGGGGCCGTCATGGGACTGGCTGTCGCGAGCCTGGGCCTGATCGGCGTCGGCGTGTTGTTCGGCTTCTACGGCAACCCCGAGAACGCAGCGGTGATCAACGGATTCGCGATGGGAGCCAGCTCGATTGCGCTTTTTGCCCGGGTCGGAGGCGGCATTTACACCAAGGCAGCCGACGTAGGCAGCGACCTCGTTGGTAAGGTCGAGGCTGGCATTCCCGAAGACGATCCGCGCAACCCCGGTGTAATCGCGGATAACGTGGGCGACAACGTCGGCGACGTGGCAGGAATGGGGGCTGATATTTTCGAATCCTACGTTGGTTCGATGATAGCGACCCTGGCTATCGCGGCGACTTTATCTGCCGCCGGGGTGCTCGATATCGCTCGCGGCGCAGCCAGCGAAGAGGCCGCGAGGACTCATCTGATGATGCTTCCCCTTGCCCTGGCAGTGCTGGGACTGGCTGCTTCGGTGGTCGGCATCTTTTCGATGAGGGTGCTCAAGAGCATCGGTCCGGCGGCGGCGCTGCGCTACTCGACCTTCATATCCGCGGGCCTGCTGTTGCTGGGTGCTTTCATGCTCATCAATAGCAGTAACATCGCCACCGGGGTCTGGCTTGCCGTCCTCGTCGGATCTGTAGGCGGTATCCTTATCGGCCTGATCACCGAGTACTACACCGCGGGCCCGCCAGTGCGGCGCATCGCCGAAGCGTCGAAAACCGGTGCGGCCACCAACATCATCAACGGCCTGGCGATCGGGCTGGAAAGCTGCGCTCTCCCCGTTGTGGTCATCTGCATCACCATTTACGTGGCCAACGATTTTGCCGGACTGTACGGCATCGGAATCGCCGCGGTAGGAATGCTGGCGACGGTTGGCGTGACCATGACCGTAGACGCTTACGGCCCGGTGGCTGATAATGCCGGTGGTATTTCGGAGATGGCCGGACTTGGCCCGGACGTACGAGCGATAACCGACAGCCTCGACGCCATAGGCAACACCACGGCTGCTATCGGAAAAGGTTTCGCTATCGGTTCGGCCGCGCTTACGGCGCTGGCGCTGTTTTCGGCTTACTCGATGGCTGTCAACCACGTGAGGGCGGCCCAGGGGATCGAGCCGATGTTGATAGTGATAACAGAGCCGATCGTGGTCATCGGTCTGTTCATCGGCGGTGTGCTGCCGTTCTTCGTTGCAGCCCTGACGATGACTTCGGTCGGCAAGGCGGCGGCGCAGATGGTTGAAGAGATTCGCCGGCAGTTTCGCGAGATCCCGGGCCTGCTTGAGGGCAAGGAAGGCGTCAAGCCTGACTCCGCCCGTTGTGTAGATATATCGACCCGCGCCGCGCTCAAGGAAATGATCCTGCCGGGCGTTGTGGCGGTGATTTCACCAGTGGCTGTGGGTTTTCTCCTGGGGGCCGAGGCACTGGGAGGAATGCTCGCCGGTGCCACCCTGGCCGGAGTGCTGTTGGCGCTCATGATGGCCAATGCCGGTGGTGCGTGGGACAACGCCAAGAAGGCAATTGAGACCGGTGCCATTGAAGGCGAACAGAAAGGAACCGACGCTCACCACGCGGCGGTCGTTGGAGATACCGTAGGCGACCCGTTTAAGGACACGTCGGGCCCGTCGATGAACATTCTCATCAAGTTAATGTCAATAGTGTCGCTGGTTATCGCACCACTGCTGGTGTGAGCGAGGAAGCATGAGACCCTACGAAACCTTGATCGTTTTTTCTACCCTGCTCGGTGACGAGGCCACCGCCTTGCGCGAGCGCTTTGTTTCGGTTGTCAAGGACAACGGAGGCACCGTCGATGCGGAACTGGACTGGGGAGTGCGCAAGTTGGCCTACCCGATCCTGGACCAGTCCGA
>DBZX01000009.1:0-134 GCA_002311335.1 bacterium UBP10_UBA1149 | reverse complement strand
CGACCGGGATTACAGGGACGACCGGCGAGGGCGTGATGACAGGAGAAGCCCCCGCGACGGTGCTTCCCCCCCGCGTCGAGATGTGGCTGCTGCTTCAACCGATGCCGCCCCCGCAGAAAAGAAGGCAGAGAGAG
>DBZX01000083.1:1122-6990 GCA_002311335.1 bacterium UBP10_UBA1149 | reverse complement strand
GCCGAGACCACCGGGGCCTGCAGCACCGGCGTGCAGGCCGGCGCCGACAGGAGCAACGCAGACAGCAGCAGCACCACTGACAGGGTCCCCTTTGTAAGCCCCGCCGGTGGCGCCCACGATTTCAATTCACTCGACACCCCCCACTATTAGTATGGAGAGCGGCGGATTTTCAAGACCCGGCGGGCTCGTTATATTCGCCGTTGTAACAAATACGGGTAGCGAGCGAAGATAGAGTAAGAAATGAGCCGCCGAGCAAGCAGAAGCACAGCCGAGAAAACCACGCCCACTGCCGGCAGAACGCGTGGCCGTGCAAAGGCCGGCAGTATAGTCGCCGTGGCAGCGCTGCTGGGGTTGGCCGCCGTGGCCCACCTGGCCGGCGACGACCTGCCCGCCTTGCTCGAGTGGATTCGCGGTCGCGGTACTACCGGGGCCGCGGTGTTCGTCGCCGTTTACGCGCTGGCCACGGTTGCCATGGTTCCCGGCTCGCTGCTTACGCTCGCCGCCGGTGCCGTCTACGGCGTGGCAAACGGAACCGCCCTGGTCATGGTCGGCGCCACCCTGGGAGCCAACCTTGCCTTCCTGGTCTCGCGCTACCTCGCCCGCCCGGCGGTCGAAAGCCGCCTGCGTAAGCGACCGGGCCTGGCCACCATGGAGGCGGCCGTTGCACAGCGCGGCCTGCGCGTGGTCTTCCTGCTGCGACTGTCGCCGCTGTTCCCCTTCAACCTGCTCAACTACGCGCTCGGTCTCACTTCGATACGCGCGCGTGACTACCTGCTCGCCTGCGCCGGCATGCTGCCGGGCACATTGTTGTACGTCTACTACGGAGCGGCCGGCGGCGAAGCCATGCAACTGGCCGGTGGCAACAGCAGCCATGGACCAGGCTGGTACGCCACCATGCTCGTGGGCCTGCTGGCCACGGTAGCCGTCACCGCCATGGTGACCCGCTACGCGCGTGCGGGTCTCGCTGACCTCGACGAAGCCGCCACGCCCGGAGCGACCGATGGTAATTTGCCCGACCACAACTCGAACAGCGACGAAGGCAGCACAAACTGAGCAGCGGGCCTTGTCGCAGCCGCGGGCAGCGCCCTATAGTCGGCTTGTCACCGTTCTGCCGACAGGCTGTGTAGCCTGCGAAAAGCAACGGCAGGAAAAAACTGCATGTTAAAAATCCATGGAATCGGCCCTTCCCCCTTCGTGCGCAAGGTGCGCATCGTGCTCGAAGAAAAGAACCTGGCCTACGAGCTCAAGCCCATCATGCCGGGCGCAGGTGACGAAGCCTTTGCCGCCATCAGCCCGCTGGGCAAAATCCCCGTGCTCGAAGAGGACGGTTGGACCATGCCCGACTCGTCGGTGATCATCGCCTACCTCGAGGCGACACACCCCGACCCGGCCGTATACCCGGTCGACGCCCGCTTGCTGGCTCGCGCGCGCTGGTTTGAAGAGTACGCCGACACGGCGCTGGTGAGTGTCATCGGACCCGACATCTTCAGGCAACGCGTGGTCGGCCCGGCCTTCTTCGGCAAGGACTGCGACGAGTCGGTGGTCAGAACCGCCATCGACGAGAAGCTGCCGCCCTTGTTCGACTACATAGAAGGTGAACTGGGCAGCAACGACTACCTGGCCGGCGACTTCTCCATAGCCGACATCTCGGTCGTGAGCATGCTGATCAACATGGCCCACGCCTCCGAATTGGTGGACGGCGCCCGCTGGCCAGCGCTCGCCGGGCTGTACCAGCGCGTCGTCGAACGACCGGCTGTGGCCAGGCTCATCGCGGAAGAACGCGAGTTGTTCCAGCGGGCTGCGTAAGCACGGGCGGCAGGCGACAAGATGAAGAAAGGGTTTCGAGCGCTGCTCGTCGTGGCGTTGCTCGCGGCCGTTACCGTGGGGGCCCTGCGCTGGAAGCTGTCGGGGCTCGAACACGAGCGGGTCAGCGGTGACGTGCACATGCTGCAGGGCCTTGGCGGCAACGTTGCCGTGCTGGCGACGTCGGAGGGCGCGGTGGTGGTCGACACGATGACCTTCGCTTTCCAGGGCGAGGCCATCCGCGAGCTTGCCGAGGAACTGGGCGGCGGCCCGGTGCAGGCCATACTCAACACCCACTACCACCTCGACCACAGCCACGGCAATCCCGGTTTCGACGGCGCTCCGGAAGTCGTAGCCACCGCGCGCACCCTCCACCACATGCTCACCCGCGATGCCGATTTCTGGGAGGGCGACGGCCGCAAGCTGCCCAACACCACTTTTGAGACCCGGCACGAGATGAACATCGGCGGCAAAACCATCCGCGCGATTTACCCCGGCCGAGGCCACACCGACGGCGATCTCGTAGTGCTGTTCGTGGAAGACCGGGTGCTGCACGCCGGCGACCTGTTCTTCAACAAGCGCTATCCCAACATCGATCTCGAGGCCGGCGGCTCGGTGCGTGAATGGGCGGCCACGTTAGACAGGGTGCTGGAGCTCAACTTCGACCGCGTCATACCCGGACACGGCGAGGCCACCGACCGCGCCGGGCTGCGGGCTTTTCGCGACTTCATGGCCGAGCTGTGGGAGCAGGGCCAGCGCGCCGCCGCGGCCGGGTGGACGCTGAAAAAAACCCTGGCCATGACCAGGCTGGAGCTGGACCAGGGTTACGACACGATGGAAATCCCGCTGCTGCTCAAGCTCGACCGCGACTTCGTCGTCAGCCGCGCCTGGCAGGAAGCCAGCGGCGCTGTCACCGCCGACCCCTGACCGCCGACACCTGCCCCTGGAAGCCAGCCTTGGACGGCAGCCCTGGAACCGTTGATGGAGCCGCGCGGGTTCGGCTGGCGTAAGAGCAGCCCCGCTTATAGGCTCGGGCCGCGGCCGCGGCTGACGCGGCCCCACGGAGACCCCCTATGGCCCTGATGATGTTTTTGCTCGGCGCCCTGAGCGCCTGGTTCACCTGGAATGTTTACCGGCCCACCTACACCGGCGACAGGGCCTCGGCGCTGAGTTTCTTTGCCGGGTGGCTGGTGGGCGAACTCGCCCCTCAGCACGTCGCGCTGCAGGCCCTGCTCGCCATGATGCTGGTTTCGGGCGGCGCTCTGGATTCGCTTTTCGGCAACATCGGCATGCTCCTGCTGCTGGGCTCCTGGGCCGCCCTGCTCAAGGAGTGGTGGGGCGCCACCGAAACCCCCGCGCTGGTAGAGTCGGTGCTCAGGCGTGGCCTTGGAGCCGACTACCGTGACACGGTACCCGACGACAGGCGGCAGGCCTTTGCCTCCGAGGTCCGCTGGAAGCCCGTCGCGCGGCCGTTCCCCATTGCCCTGCCCGACGTGGAGCGCGTGGCCGACATACACTACCGGCGCGTGCGCGGCATCAACCTGCGGCTGGACGTCTACCGCAGCCGCTCAGCTCCCTCCAACTGCCCCACCCTGCTGCAGATCCACGGCGGCGGCTGGATCATCGGCAGTAAGAACGAACAGGGACTCCCGCTCATGCAGCAGATGGCCTCACGCGGATGGGTCTGCGTGAGCGTCGATTACCGGCTCAGCCCGCACGCCACCTACCCCGACCACCTGGTCGACATAAAGCACGCGATAGCCTGGATACGGGAACACGGCGCCGACTACGGGGCCAACCCCGACTTCCTGGTCGTGACCGGCGGCTCGGCGGGCGGACACCTCGCGGCGCTGGTAGCGTTGACGGCCAACGACCCCGAGTACCAACCCGGTTTTGAAGACGTCGACACCTCGGTAGCCGGCTGCGTACCCTTCTACGGCGTCTACGACTTAACCAACCGCAACGCCAACCTCTACAACCAGGGCCTGCTCAAGGTGCTCGAGGAAAAGGTAATGAAGGCGTCCATCGAAGAAGCGCCGGACGAATACCGCAAGGCTTCGCCGCTTGATCGCCTGCGCGCAGACGCGCCGCCGTTTTTCATCATACACGGCGAACGCGACAGCCTGGTGCCGGTGGAAGAAGCCAGGCAGTTCAGCTCGGCGCTCGAAGAAGCCTCCGACGAGAAGGTGCTGTACGCCGAGATCCCCGGTGCCCAGCACGCCTTCGAGTTATTCCCCTCGTTGCGCAGCCAGGCCGTCATAGACGCGACCGACCGGTTCCTGGGATGGCTGTACGGTAGCTGGCTGGAGGCGAGGCAGGACAAGTCGCCGGCCGCCGATGTCGCCAACGACAGTAGTTCGAGCGAAAAACCCGCCCGGGTAGAGGCCAAAAAATCAAAGACGACCAAGCCCAAAGCCCGCAAGGCGGGTAAGGCCAAGGCCGATGCGGTGAACGGCGGCAAAGACGAAGATCCGGCTACCGACACGCTGCACTGAAACGCGCCGACGGCCGCTGAGCAGCCGGTAGACTCGGCAGCCGGTAGACTCAGTGCCGCAGTTGATCGATACGGGCAGCGAGTATGAAGTCGTTGCGGCTCAAGCCGCCCACGGTGTGGGTGTGCACGCAGACCTCCACCCTTCCCCAGGCGAGCGTGATGTCGGGGTGATGCTGCTCGGCTTCGGCGACCTCGCCCACCCGGTTGACGAAGTCCAGGGCTGCCACGAAATCCTTGAACTCCCAGCTGCGCTGCAGGTGGTGCCCGTCTTGTATGCTCCAGCCGTCCAGCGCCGCGAGCAGCTCGCCGGCATCGCCCGCGTCCATGGCCGGCGACCCCTCGGCGCAGGGCGAGCAGTGAGCCGCTGCCAGTTCTTCGGTGTTGCTGTTGCTGCTTGTCATCTCTTCAACCTCCGGACGTACTCCGACGCCGTTCTCCTGACCGCTGAGTCGCAGTGATCATCGGCCACCCGCTCGACCGAAGCCAGTGCACCGTCCGAGATGGCGGCCAGCTGCCCCAGGGCCGAAAGAGCCGCCAGCACCACGAGCGATTCCTGGTCGGCCAGCCCGTCGAGCAAAACCGATTCTTCACCCGCCCCGGCGCGGGACATGCAGTAGAACGCCATTCGTCTTTGCAGGGGGCTCCCCTCCCGCGAAAGAACGTTGAGCAGCTGCAAGGCGGCAGGCGCGGAGGCCAGCAGCCCAGCCAACTCCACGGTAGCGGCCCAGCGCCTGTCGCTGCGGGGGTCGGCAAGGCCAGCGAGCAAGACCCGCTGCACCTGCTCCCCGGTCGATACTGCCCCGGTCGATACCGCGTCGGAAGTAGCGGCACCTGCCAGGCCCGCGCGTGCCAGCGCCAGGGCCGCGGCAAGCCTGCGATCGCCCTCGCTCGACTGCAACGCCTCCAACAGCGCCGCCTCGGCGCCACCGCGGGCGAGCTCGGCCAGGCTCTCGACCAGCTCGAGGGGCGCAGCGCCCGCTTCGTTGAGTCCGCGTAGCAGGCGTTCGGCCTGCGCCATCGATCCGGGGTCGTCGCTCACACGGGCTTTATAGCGACGCCGCGCCCCCCGTCCAAGACCCACCCGCGCGTTGCCGCTCACGGCGGCGACTGCTAACTTGCTCCCCGATGGCCATCAAGATTCCACGCGCGGGCAGGGCGGGGCTGTTGTTGTTCGGCAGTCTCGCCGCAGTGCTGGTGTACGGCACGGTACAGATGTCGGAACACAGCTGCGAGGTCTGCGTGAGCTACAAGGGCCGAGACAAGTGCCGCACGGTAGCGGCAAGCACCGTGGCCGAGGCTCGCCAGGCGGCAATCATGAACGCCTGTGCCTTCGTGTCGGCGGGCATACGCGACAGCATGGCCTGCCAGCGCACTCCTATCACAAGCGAGAGTTGCGACTAGGCACCCGCTGGCGGCTCTCGACCAGCCCCGAACAGAAAAAGCCCGAGATCTTTCGATCCCGGGCTCCAGCCCTGCCGACAGGCAAATGGCTATTGCCAACTACCAGCCAAGGTACGGCTTGTTAACCAGTCAGGTCGTGGGAACCGTCGTGGTGGTAGTGCTCGAGGTGG
>DBZX01000083.1:582-996 GCA_002311335.1 bacterium UBP10_UBA1149 | reverse complement strand
TCCTTCAAGGCGCAGGCCGTAACGACCATTGTCGTTGGCCGTGTTACCGGACACCGAGGTGCCAGTACCGCTCCTGACCCTGATACCGGTACGCGTGTTACCGCTGGCCGATATGCCGGTCACCTGGGAGTCGCCGCCCACACGGGTCAGTCTCACGCCACCGCGGTTTCCGTCAAAGCTACCGCCCATGACCCAGAGACCGTTGGCCCGCTTGGCCCTCAAGCCTTCACGCGCCGCGCCTGAGACCGAGTTGCCGTCAACAGTGACGTCGTCAGACTTATCGATGCGTATTCCACGGCCCCTGCTGGTGCCGAGAACGGTGTTGCCTATAATGTTGGCAGCAGAGCACTCGCGCAGTCGCACGCCTTCCTCAACGTTGTTCATCACGTTATTGGTCACGGTGAGGCCCGAAGA
>DBZX01000083.1:0-522 GCA_002311335.1 bacterium UBP10_UBA1149 | reverse complement strand
CGTTTTGCCCTCACGCCGCGCTCGCCACCATTGATCATGAAACCGTTGATGGTTACATTATCAGACTCACGCACCCGAAATGCGTCGTCATCAGAGTCAACCTGCATGATGGCAGCCCCGCCACCGTCGATGGTCAGGTTATCGACCCTGCGAACGCGCACACGCCGGGTGTATGTACCCGGTGCGACGAGGATCGTGTCACCAGCAGAGGCGGCATCAACCGCGTCGTCTATGCGTGAGAATTCCCCAGGCACGTTCAACACAGCAGCCACGGCTACCGAGGGAAGCAGCATCGCTACCATCCCTGTTATTGCAGTTATTCTTGTAGTCATGTTTCCTGTCCTCCGTTGTTGTTCCCGGGGGCAAATATCCCCAAAAACGCCCAGGGGGAGCCCTTGTATAAGCAAGAGCGGTGCCACCGGCGGAAGCCTGATTTTCGGGGGAACCAGCGACCCTGCCCCCCCCATCTGGGAGCGGCAAAGTGGGGCAACTCCCCCGCGGCTGGGGCTCCCTCCCCCCCCC
>DBZX01000073.1:2057-2548 GCA_002311335.1 bacterium UBP10_UBA1149 | reverse complement strand
CTCGTTGTGGCCCTTGACCTGCGTACCCAGGCCCAGCGTGAAGCGCCCGCCCGACTGCAGGTTGAGGTCCCAGGCCGTGTTGGCCACCACCATGGGGCTGCGCGGAAATGCCACCGCGATGGCTGTGCCCAGGCTCACGCGCTCGGTGGCCAGGGCGGCGAGGGCCAGCGGCATGAAGGGGTCGTTGGCTATCTCAAAGCTCAACACGCCGTCAAAGCCGAGTTGCTCGGCGCGTTGCGCGGCCGCCGCAACGGCGCGCCAGTCGTTCAGTGGAATACCAGTTTCGATTTTCACGGTGGCGGCAGGCTACACCTTTCCGCGTCGTCACGGAAGGGGGTGGCGATAACGGTGCGGGCAGTACAACCTACCGGCATGGCTGAAATTCATCCGCTGTTGCAGCAGAAAAAAGTATTCATGTCGGTCGGCGTGTGGGACCCCTTGAGCGCCTTGTTGGCTGAGCGCGCCGGTTTCGACTCCGTGTTTCTCAGCGG
>DBZX01000073.1:0-1973 GCA_002311335.1 bacterium UBP10_UBA1149 | reverse complement strand
GCGCGGCGCGTGATCGCGGCCGTCGATCTGCCGGTCATCGTTGACGGCGACACCGGTCACGGCGGGGTGCTCAACGTGCAACGCATGGTTCGCGAACTCGTGGCCATGGGTGCGGCCGGTGTCATTCTCGAAGACCAGGTCTGGCCCAAGCGCTGCGGTCACATGGCCGACAAGCAGGTCGTTTCGCTCGAGGAACACGCCGCTAAGATCACGGCGGCCCGCGAGGCCATCGGCGACGCTCGCCTGATGATAGTTGGTCGCACCGATGCCATCGCGCCGCTGGGCCTCGACGAGGCCATACGGCGCGGCAATGCATACGCCCGGGCTGGCGCCGACCTGGTGTTCGTGGAGGCTCCCGAGACCGTCGAAGACATGAAGCGGATAGTGGCCGAAATCGACGCACCCCTGACCCTCAACATGATAGACGGCGGCAAGACGCCGCGCCTGTCGCTCGAGCAGGTCCACGAGCTGGGCTTCGTGTCGGTGGGTTACGTGCTCACCGCCCTGTTCTCGGCCACGGCCGCCATGGCGCGCGCGTTTCAACACCTTCGCGAACAAGGCACGAGCGAAGGCCTGGACGACAGCATGGTGGGCTTTGACGAGTTTACCTCCCTGGTGGGCCTGCAGGAATGCTACGAAACCGACCGCAGGTTCAGAAAAGGAGAAAAGGCCTGACTTGCAGGCGCCCGGCGGGCCGGCGCTCGATGAGCCCTGTATCCTGCCCTGGTACTTTTAACGTCATGGGAACGTATCTTCCTTGAGACGGCAGGTTGTGATTTTTGTGGTGGGCGGGGTGCTGCTGTTCGCCGTCGATGTGTGGGTGACCCTGGGTGGCGCCGCGAAGCCGGGGTTGCGGGGCGGCACGGCGACCTTGACCGCGGCCCGGGTCGAGGCGCTGACGGGTCAGTACCGTCGCGCGCTTGGCCGCGAGCCCGGTAGCGCCGAGCGGCAGGCGCTGGTCGAGCACGCCGTAACGAACGAGATACTCTACCGCGAGGCGTTGGCGCGGGGGCTTGATCGCAACGACAGCGGCGTGCGCTTTCGCCTTGCCGAGAAGATGCGCTTTCTCGCTGGCGAGCAGGCAACGGCCGACGAGCGCACGCGCGAGCGGCTTTATCGCCAGGCTCTCGAGCTCGAGCTCGATCGCGATGACCTCGTGCTCCGCCGCCTGCTGGTGCAGAAGATGCGGCTGCTCCTGCGCGCCGGCCTGTCCTTGGAAAACCCCAGCGACGAGCGCTTGCTCGCCTGGATGCACGGTCACGCCCGGGAGTACGAGCAGCCCGCGCGCTTGGACTTGCGGCATCTCTTCTTCTCCTCCGACGGTGAGGGTGGTGCCAGCGGTGCGCGCCAACGCGCCGAGCGAGCGCTGGCCGCGGCGTCGGCGGATGCGCATACCGACGGCACCACAGCAGCCAACGCCATGAATCCGCCGGCCGGCGATCCTTTCATGCCCGGTAGCCGTTTCAGCAACGTATCGCGGGCGACACTGGCGCGCAGCTTCGGCCCGGCTTTTGCCGACGCGGCTATGTCGCTGCCGGCAGATGACCAACCGGTAGATGACCAACCGGCCGAGGATCAGCCGCCCGACGATCAGCAGCGCGGCAACTGGCAGGGCCCCGTCGAGTCGGCCTACGGCTGGCACCTGCTGCGCGTTGGTAACCGCCGGCCGGCCAGGCTGCCAGCGCTCGACTCGGTGAGGAGCAGGCTCACTGCAGCGCTGGCCAACCACGAGCGCGACCTGCATTACCGCGAGCAGCTGGCCGAGCTGCGCGAGGCCTGGACCATCGTCGTGGAAGCGCCGAGATGAGCAATTTCACTGTTTTACTACTGGCGGCCTTGCTCGCGCTGCTGCCGCTGGCTGCACCCCGGGCGGCCCACGCGCACGCATTCTCGCCGGTGCTGTTCGAGCTCAGCGAAGACGCGACCGACCCCGGGCTCGTGCACGCGCGTTGGACCACGTCGCTGGTCAGGCT
>DBZX01000014.1:22083-22320 GCA_002311335.1 bacterium UBP10_UBA1149 | reverse complement strand
CTGCCATTCACGTAAAGGAAGCTGCGACGGTCAACGTACAATTTCGCACTGCCGTTTTCGAACACCTTGTCGCCCTTCTTCTCTTCGTCGAGCTTTATCCGGTACTGCAAGCCCGAACATCCACCACCGGTAACCCGGATCCTCAGGCCGTCGGCCTGCCCAGTTTCTTCAACCAGGCCGATTATCCTTTCGGCCGCCTTGTCACTTATGTTCATCCGCTTGCAACCTCCTGTTCTT
>DBZX01000014.1:21465-21985 GCA_002311335.1 bacterium UBP10_UBA1149 | reverse complement strand
CCCGCCGATACAGCGGCGACAGCTTACGCAGTCTTTCGACCTCGGCTATCACTCTATCAGCCGCGAAATCAATATCCGATTCGTCATTGAAACGGCCAACACCAAAACGAATAGACGAGTGCGCCTGCTCGCTGCTGCGACCGAGCGCGCGCAGGACGTACGAGGGCTCCATGCTGGCCGAGCTGCAGGCCGAGCCCGATGAAACCGCGATGTCGGGCAGGCCCATCATAAGCGATTCGCCCTCGACACAGGCAAAACTCAGGTTGAGATTGCCNNGGCAGTCGATGCTCCGGATGGCCGTTGAGCTGCACCTGGTCCAGGCCGGCGAACAGCCGCGAGGCCAGCCGCTGCCTGAGCCCCAGCACGCGTTGCGCTTCGTCCTGCCATTCTTCGCCGGCCAGGCGGCAGGCCATGCCCAGCCCCACTATGCCCGGCACGTTGAGGGTACCCGAGCGCAGTCCGCGTTCGTGGCCGCCTCCCAGGACCTGGGCCTGCAGGCGAACCCGGCGACTACTTCTAC
>DBZX01000014.1:2739-21390 GCA_002311335.1 bacterium UBP10_UBA1149 | reverse complement strand
GCCCTTGGGACCGTACATCTTGTGCGCAGAAACAGAGACCATGTCGGCGCCCAGCCGGGCCACGTCAACAGCCATCCTGCCCACCGATTGCGCGGCGTCGCAGTGAAACAGCGCACCCTTTTCGTGGGCGGCGGCCGCCAGTTCGGCGATCGGCTGCACGACACCGATCTCGTTGTTGGCCTGCATCACCGATACCAGCACAGTGTCGTCGCGCAGCGCCGCTCGCAGCTCATCCACGCTGACCATGCCCTGCTCGTCCACGCCCAGTGTCGTAAGCTCCAGGAGCCCTTCGTCCTGGAGTCGGCGGCAGGGATCGAGCACGGCCCTGTGTTCGGTCGCCACGGTGATCACGTGGCACCCACGCTCACGCAGAAAGGGCAGGGCGCCTTTTATGGCGAGGTTGTCGGACTCGGTGGCGCCGCTGGTAAACAGTATCTCGCCCGGCTGGGCGCCGATAAGATCGGCCACTCGTTCCCTGGCGGTTTCAACCAGCGCATCGGCCTCCCAGCCCAGGCGGTGACTGCGACTGGCCGGGTTGCCGTAGACCCCGCCGAGCGCGGGCAGCATTTCTTCGAGCACGCGCGGGTCCACCTGCGTGGTGGCCTGGTTATCCAGGTAAACAGTCCTGTCGCCTCGGGTGGTCATAGTGTTACGGGTCGCGGCCCGCGTATCATGAAGATACTACGCACAAGCGCCGGTTATTCAAGGCATTATTGTATGGCAGGGGGCCCCCCGCAAGCAAAACTTCAGCCCACACCGGCCTGGGCGAGACACTTACCGGTGTACGATTCAGAACAGGCTACCACCTGTTCGGGGGTGCCAGCCACCACCACGCGCCCACCGCCGTCGCCACCGTCAGGGCCCATGTCGATGACATGATCTGCTGTCTTGATCACGTCCACGTGGTGCTCGATCACCACCACCGTGTTGCCCGCTTCAACGAGCCGGTTGAGCACCTCGAGCAGCTTGCGCACGTCGGCAAAGTGAAGTCCCGTTGTCGGCTCGTCGAGTATGTAAAAAGTGCTGCCGGTCGCGGCTCGCGCCAGCTCTTTTGCCAGCTTTATGCGCTGGGCTTCGCCACCCGAGAGCGTGTTGGCCGGCTGGCCAAGATGCACGTAGTCGAGGCCCACCGCCGCGAGTGTCTCGAGCTTGCGCCTCGCGGTGGGCACGGCCTCAAAAAACTCCAGCGCCTCGGCCACGGTCATGTCGAGCACGTTGGCCACCGTGCGGCCCTTGTAACGAATCTGCAGCGTCTCGCGGTTGTAGCGCTTACCCGAGCACACGTCGCAGGTGACAAACACATCGGGCAGAAAATGCATCTCCACCCTGCGCAGGCCGTCACCGGCACAGGCTTCGCAGCGGCCACCCTTGACGTTGAAAGAAAAACGGCCGATCTCGTAACCGCGCATACGCGCCTCGGGCACCCCCGCAAAGAGCGTGCGAATGTCGGAGAACAGGCCGGTGTAAGTCGAGGGGTTTGAACGCGGGCTTCGTCCTATCGGGGCCTGGTCGATGTCGATGACCTTGTCTATCGCCTCCACCCCTTCCAGTTTCTTCATTGCCCCCACTTCGCCCTGGTAGTTGTGCAGGCGGCGGGACAGCTCGGCGTGCAAGGTATCAATAACCAGCGAACTCTTGCCCGAGCCCGACACGCCGGTCACGCAGGTGAAGGTGCCAAGCGGAAACTCCACGTCGACCTCGTCGAGGTTGTTGGCCGACGCTCCCAGCAAGCGGAGCTTCTTTCCGTTGCCCGGGCGGCGAACATCGGGCAGGGCGATAACCTCGCGACCGGCGAGGTAAGCCCCCGTCAGTGAGTTGTCGTTCTGCTTGAGTTCCTCAGCGGTACCCTCGGCCACTATCGTCCCACCGAGACGGCCGGCTCCCGGGCCCATGTCGATAACGTGGTCCGCCGCTACTATCGTGTCAGCGTCGTGCTCGACCACGATCACGCTGTTGCCCGCCTCCGTGAGCCCGCGCAGGCTCTTAAGCAGCCTGCTATTGTCACGCGGGTGCAGGCCTATCGACGGCTCGTCGAGCACGTAGAGCACGCCCGACAGGCCCGCGCCTATCTGCGTTGCGAGCCTTATGCGCTGGCTCTCACCGCCCGACAAGGTGGCCGCCGCGCGGTCCAGCGACAGGTATACCAGCCCCACGTCGGCCATGAATGCGAGCCGCTCCTCTACCTCGCGCAGCACTATTTTCGCTATGCGCCGTTCGGCGGCGGTGAGTTTCAGCGACGAGAAAAAAGACTGCGCGTCGGAGATCGACATCGCGCAGACCTCGTGAATGCCCTTGCCCCCGATGCGCACGTGCCGCGCCTCGATTCGCAGGCGCGTCCCCCCGCAGTCCTCGCAGCTGTTTTCCGACATGTAACGCTCGAGTTCTGAGCGAACAAAATCAGATTCAGATTCCCGGTAACGCCGCTCGATTATCGGCACGATACCCGGAAAGCTCCGCATCGGACGCACGCCGGTCTTGCCGGCCGCGGTTATTGAGTGTATCGCCACGCCCGCGCTCCCGGTCAGCAGCATCTCGCGGGCCTCGTCGGGCAACTGCCCGAAGGGCGTCGATGCGTCGGAGCCGAAATGCGCGGTTATACTCCTTATCGACGACGCGTATTTCTTCAGCAGGCGCTTGTTCCACGCGGGTAGCGCCCCGTTCGCAAGTGACACCGTCGGATCGGCAATGAGCTTGTCTAAATCAATGCGCGTGGCGCGGCCCAGCCCGTTGCAGGACGGGCACGCTCCCTGCGGGCTGTTGAAAGAAAACATCCTCGGCACGACCTCGGGCCAGGACAGGTCGCAGTACGAGCAAGCGTGGCGTTGGCTGAAGCCGTGGGTGTCACTCTTGTCGTCGGATTTTTTCGAGCTGCGAACCACGAGGTTGCCGTCCGCGAGCCGCAGCGCCACTTCCACCGAATCGGTAAGCCGTTGCTCTATTCCCTTGCGGGCTATCAGGCGGTCGACGACGACTTCTATGGTGTGTCGCTGCTGCCGGGCCAGCTTGAGACCAGGATCGAGCTCGACCATTTCGCCGTCGATGCGCGCCCTCACAAAGCCCCTGCGCCTGAGGTCGGCCAGTTCCTTGCGGTACTCTCCCTTGCGATCTCGAACCACGGGCGCGAGCACCTCTATGCGTGTGCGTAGCGGCAGCGCCATTACCCTGTCGACGATCTGGCCGACGCTCTGCGCCGAGATCTCCCGGTCGCAGCCGTAGCAGAAAGGGCGGCCCACGTTGGCAAACAGCAGGCGCATGAAGTCGTAGACCTCGGTGACAGTGCCGACCGTGGAGCGTGGGTTGCGGCCACTGGTTTTCTGCTCGATCGCTACCGACGGCGACAACCCCTCTATGGAATCGACGTCGGGCTTTTCGGCCTGGTCCATGAACTGCCTGGCGTAAGCAGACAACGATTCAACGTAACGGCGCTGGCCCTCGGCGTAGATGGTGTCAAAGGCCAGCGACGACTTGCCCGAGCCCGACAGGCCCGTGAGCACGACCATGCTGTTGCGCGGAATGGTGACGTCTATGTCGCGAAGATTGTGCTCACGCGCGCCACGAATGACGATCTGGTCTGCCACCCGGCGGCCTACGCGTCCTCGAGCTCGGCGCGCAGGGCCGAGAGCTCATCCTCCACGAAGCTGCGGTACTTCGAAAGGTTATCTTCGTTGTCGGCCTCGAAGCGAAGCACGAGCACGGGCTGGGTATTGGAAGCCCTGACCAGGCCCCAACCGTTTTCAAAACGCACCCTGACCCCGTCAACGTCGATGATGTCACATCCCTTCTCGCGAAAACGATCGCGCATGCGCTCGGCCACTTTGAACTTGATGGCGTCCGGGCAGTCCACCCTTATCTCGGGGGTGTAAACCGTGTGGGGTAGATCCGACAGCATCTCCGACAGCGGCACCCCGCTGCGCGCCAGTATCTCGATCATGCGGGCACCGGCGTAAATGGCGTCGTCGAAACCGAAGTAGCGGTCGGCAAAAAACAGGTGGCCACTCATTTCGCCGCCCAGCAGGGCTCCGGTCTCGCGCATCTTGGCCTTGAGCAACGAGTGCCCCGCCTTCCACATGATCGCCTTTCCGCCACGGTCGGCTATATCGTCGTAGAGTCTCTGCGAACACTTGACCTCGGACACCACGGTGGCGCCGGGATTGGCCTCGAGTATGTCGCGGGCGAATACCACCAGCATTTCGTCGCCCCAGATGATGCGACCCTCGCTGTCGACCAAGCCGATGCGGTCCGAATCACCGTCAAAGGCTATTCCGAGGTCGGCCTTTTCCTCTGCGACCGCGGCCACGAGGTCGCGCACGTTTTCTTCGACGGTGGGGTCGGGGTGATGGTTGGGAAACGAGCCGTCTGGCTCGCTGAAAAGTTCGACGACCTGGCAACCCATCGATCGGTACACCGCCGGGGCCACGGGACCGGCAGTCCCGTTACCGGAATCGACCACGACCTTGACACCCTCACCGCAGCGCCCGAACTGTTCTTCGAGGTAGCCCTGGTACGCGGGAATGATGGGGTAACTCTCCTCGGACCCGTCGCCGCGCATCATGTCGCCGCTTTCTATGATGCGACTGAGCTCCATGATCTCGTCGCCGTGGATGGTCCATTTGCCCTTGCAGATTTTAAAGCCGTTGTGGTCGGCCGGGTTGTGGCTGCCGGTGACCTGTATTCCGCCCATGAGATCGAGATGAAAAATGGCAAAGTACATCAGCGGGGTGGGGCACTCGCCTATGTCGATCACGTCGACCCCGGTCGATCGCAGGGCCGATTTCATGATGCGGTGGTAGGTGGGGCCACTCAGTCGGCAGTCCCGACCCACCACGGCGCGCGTGATACCGTTGCGCTGCAGGTAGGTGCCGTAAGCACGGCCCAGCGCCTCGACGAAAGCGTCGTCGTAATCTTTGCCTGCTATCCCGCGTATGTCGTACTCGCGAAATATTTCCGGGTTCATCTTCATCGCTCTACTCCAACCTTCCGTCTGCGTATCATCGTCAGCCTTTCCGGCGCGCGCTTTTCAGCATGCGTGCTGCCATCAGCATGGCCCCGGCCATGCTGCCCGCGTCGGCCTTGCCGCTGCCGGCAAGGTCATAGGCCGTACCGTGATCAGGCGACGTGCGCAGGAAGGGCAAACCCATACTTATGTTCACCGCCCCACCAAAGTCCAATAATTTCAAAGGTATAAGAGCCTGATCGTGGTACATGCAGAGAACCACATCGTAGTTTCCCTTCGCGGCCTGCGCAAACAGGGTATCGGCGGGCAGCGGGCCAATGGCGTCCACCCCGCGCCTGCGCATGCGCCGCACGGCGGGCGCGATGACCCTGTTTTCCTCGTCGCCGAACAGCCCGCCTTCGCCCCCGTGGGGGTTGAGGGCTGCCACCGCCATCCGCGGCCGGTCGAGGCCGTGAAAGCGTCGCAGGTGTTCGCTGCTCGTAAGGGCCTTGTCCACCAGCGCGCCCTCGTCCAGGGCCCCGGGAACTTCGCAAAGAGCGACGTGGGTCGTGGCCAGCACCACGCGCAGCCGACGACCGACGAGCATCATCGTGGCCGGCTTACCCGCGAGCTGCGAAAGGTAACCGGTGTGGCCGTCGTAGCGATGGCCCGCGCGATTGAGCCACTGCTTATTTATGGGCGCGGTCACCAAGGCGTCGTGTTGGCCGAGCTGAACTGCCCGCGCGGCGGCATCAAGGTAACAAAATGCCGCCTCGCCGGTCCTGGCAGAAGGCCGAGGCAGTTGCCCGCGAAGCCGCAACGCTGTCACTTCCTCGACCCGGGTGATGGCGGTCGCGGCAGAAGCCGACATACCCAGTGCGCGCCTGGCCTCGGCCAGCACGGCGGTGTCGCCGTACACTACGAGCGAACAGGCCCTGGCCACGCCGGGACGGGCAGCAGCCGACAGCAGAACCTCCGGGCCTATACCGGCCGGATCGCCCATGCTCACAGCCAGGACAGGTTTCACCGCGCGGCGAGTTCCTCTACTTCCCCGAGCATCTTGCGGACGTAGTGACGTTGCGGCAGGTCTTCGGCCGTGAAGCGCCGAAAGCGACTGTCCATGGCCTCGTTGTAAAGCTTTTTCTCGATATGCTCTTTTACATCTTCCAGGGCTACCCGGCCCTGCGGATGCTCTTTGACCAGGTGGATCATGTTGAGGCCGCCGGCGGCCTCGAAGGGACGACTGATCTGCCCCTCGCGCAGCGAAGAAATAGCGCCCTCGAATTCGCTCGACATCGAACCCCGCCTGAACACGCCCAGCAGACCGCCGTCGGCCGCCGTGGGCCCGTCCGAATGCCGCCGCGCCGCGTCGGCAAAACTATCGCGCCCCAGCTCCGAGTGCAGCCTCGCGGCCAGTTCACGTCGCGCCTCGAGCTTGTCCTCCAGGTAGTCACCAACGGGATGGGTAAGATAAATATGCGCGATCTCCACCCTCGCCGGAAGATCGTAAGAAGGGTCGGCCGCCCATGCGCGCTCGACTTCCTCGGGGGTCACGCTCACCCGCGAACTCACTTCGCGGTTGATCAGCGCCAGGCGCAGAACCTCTTCTCGCATGCGTTCAAAGTAGTCGTCCCAGCCCAGGCCCAGGCCCTCGAGGGTGGCCACCAGCTCCTCGCGGCCGCTGCCGGCCTGCTCGAGTACGTTGGCTATGTACTTTTCGACGTCGGCATCCGAGGCCTCCATGCCGCTGTACTCGTACTCGAGCCGGTACATGCGTGTCTGCACGAGGGCATCGAGGCGTTTCTGCCGGGTGTCGCGAGCCTTGGGAGGAATGAACATGGCGCGCGTGCGCTCAAACTCTTCGAGATCGCGCAGGGTCACCGCCTGACCGTCGATGCTGGCGACGACCGCGTTGAGCAAGCGCGTACCCGACGACGCGCCACTCGCGGTATCAGCCGCGGCCGAGGTCGGCGGCAGAGCGATGCTTACTGCCATCGCCGCCGCCATCGCCGTCGCCACCGACAGGCCTGTCGCCGGGGTCCTGCGATCCTGGTTTGTCACCCGTTGCCTGAACATCAGCATCGACCAGAGATAACAGCTTTTCAAGCAACTTCTCAATCTCGTCCACGGTCTCTGTCCAGCCGCCGCCCTCAAGCCTCGCCGACAGCAGGCCGTCCGGCTTGAGCCTGAAAGCCTGCGGCTCGTCGGCAACCATGGCTACCAGGGCGGAGGAGTCCACGGGCGAATCCTGGTGCAAGCGCACCGTGACCACGCCTGCGCCGGCCTTCAGCCTCACTACCGCCAACTTCTTTAGCGCCGGACGAAGGGCCATCACGCGCAGGAGGTTGTCGGCGGGATCGGGCAGGGGGCCGAAGCGATCGGCCATTTCCTCGGACATCGCCTCGATCTCGTGCCTGCCCGAGGCGTTGGCAAGCCGCTTGTACACCAGCAGGCGCTCGCCCACATCCTCGATGTAAGACTCGGGCAGGTAGGCCTCTGCGCCGAGATCTATCTCGGGCTCAACCGACGGGCCGACCTGCTGGCCCCTGAGCTCCTGCACGGCCTCTTCCATCATGCGCATGTAGAGGTCAAAACCGATGGCCATCATGTGGCCCGACTGCTCTCGCCCGAGAAGGTTGCCCGCGCCGCGTATCTCCATGTCGTGGGCCGCCACCCTGAAACCGCTGCCCAGCTCGTCGAGATCCTTGAGCACGTCGAGCCTGCGCGCGGCTTCCTCGGTCACCGGCTTCTCACCCGATATCATCAGGTACGCGTATGCCCGCCGGTGAGAGCGGCCCACGCGGCCGCGCAACTGGTAGAGCTGCGACAGGCCGAAGGTGTCGGCCCGGTTGATCAGCATCGTATTGGCGTTGGGGATGTCGAGACCCGATTCGATTATCGAGGTGCACAACAACAGGTTGGTGTCACCGGCCACGAAGTCGACCATCACGCGCTCGAGTTCGTGCTCGTTCATCTGCCCGTGCGCCACCGCGACGCGAGCCTCGGGCACCAGCTCCTCCAGCCGCCTGGCCACCGCGGCTATGGAACTCACACGGTTGTGCACGTAGAACACCTGGCCGCCACGGCCGAGTTCCCTCAGGACGGCCTGCCGGATCAGCCCGTCGTCCTTGCGCGAAACGTAGGTGCGCACGGCCAGGCGATCGACGGGCGCGGTCTCGATGAGACTGAGATTCCGCACTCCCCCCATGGCCATCTGCAGCGTCCTGGGTATGGGTGTGGCCGAGAGCGTAAGCACATCGACCTCTTTGCGCAGGCGCTTGAGCTTTTCCTTGGCACTCACCCCGAAGCGGTGCTCTTCGTCCACCACCAGCATGCCCAGCCGGGCAAAGTGAACGTCTTTCTGAAGCAGACGATGGGTGCCCACCACCAAGTCCATGGTACCGGCGGCCAGCTGCTCGAGCACGAGCGCGTTCTCGGCCTTGGAGCCCAGCCGAGACACCATGCCTATGCGTAACGGGTAGTCCTTGAAACGCTCGCGCAGGGTGTCGTAGTGCTGCCGTGCCAGCACTGTTGTGGGTACCAGTATCGCCACCTGCCGGCCTCCCATGGCCACCAGGTAAGCGGCCCTCATGGCGACCTCGGTCTTGCCGAAACCAACGTCGCCGCAGACCAGGCGGTCCATGGGCACTTCGCGTTGCAGGTCGTCGACCACGTCGCGTATGGCCTGGGCCTGGCCCTCGGTTTCTTCAAAAGGAAACCGCGCCTCGAACTCCTCGAAGTCAGCCCCCGGTTCCACGAAGCACGGCCGCGTGTGCACCGATCGCCACGCTTCCACCTCGAGCAGTTCGGCGGCCATGACCATGACCGACTCGCGTGCGCGCTTGGTGGTGCGCTGCCAGGAAGTAGCCCCGAGGCGATCGAGCTGGGGGCCCGAGGTCCCGGCGCCGGAAAACTTTTCGACCAGGTTTATGCGATCGACCGGCAGGTAGAGCCTGTCGCCGCCGGCGTACTCCAGGTGGAGGAAGTCGCCCTCGCTGCCGGCCACGGTGATGTGCTTCAGCCCCCGGTAGAGGCCGATGCCGTGATCCACGTGGACCATGAAGCCACCGGGCTCCAACTGGGCAAGCGCGGTCATGGCGCGCGCGCGTGAAACGCGACGGTGGCGACGATGCTGCCGCTTCTGCCCGAAGATTTCTTCGTCTGTGACCAGCACGAGGCCGTCGGCTGGCATACGGAAGCCGTACTCGAGATGAGCTTCTACTATCTTCAGCTGCTCGCGGTCGCCCTCGAGCGCCTCTACCAGGGTTTCAAAACGCGCTACCCCCTCAACGCCTTCGAGCTCAAGCAGGTGCTCTACCCTGCCGGCCTGGGCGTGGTCGCTGGCCGTCACGATCACGCTTGAGCCCGACGCACGGGCCGCGACCAGTTCCCTGGCGACCGGCGCGAAACCCTGCCTCGCTCTACCGGCGCGCATCTGCGCACGCGCGCTGGTGATGATCGCGTTGCCCGAGCTTTCCAACTTCCAGTTGCGATCGCCCGGTGAGCCCGAAGACTCCAGCGTTTCGGACAGGTCCAGCTCGAGCAAAGGACGGCGGGCGAGCAACTCGTGCAGCTCACCACGGTCGGCGTAGAGCGTGCGGGGCTCGGGGAAAAATCCGCCCGCCGCCCGGGCGACTTCGGCTGCCTCGACCAGTTTGTCCACCTGCTCCTCGAGCGCCTGCTCCACCGAGGGCGGGTCGAGCACCACCGTGACCGCATCGGCCGGCAGCGCATCAGCCATCCACTCAGTGTGCGAGCAGGTGGCTGGCAGCATGAGCTCGTAGCCGGGAAAGGGGCGCGCAGCCTTCATCGCGTCGTCGAGCAACCGCCGTTCACCCGACGGCAGCAGCAGCTCTTCGGCCCTCTCGGCCACGGCCGCCCTGGCCTCGGCCGACGCCATCTGTCGCAACGAAAACGGCGTCACCGGGAGCACGGCGAGCTCTTCGGTTTCGTTGAAAGAACGTTGGTCGGCGGGATCAAAAAACCGCATCGACTCTATTTCGTCTCCGAACAATTCGAGCCGGCAGGGGTAAGCGCCGCCGGGCGGCCAGAGGTCGACTATGCCACCGCGCACCGCGTACTCGCCGGTTTCTTCAACGCTGCCTGTCCTGCGATAGCCAAGCTCGCCGAGCGTGGCCCTTGCCTGCTCCAGCTCGAGTTCATCGCCCGGCAGAAGGTACAGGGTCGAGTCGCGCAACGACGCGAGCGGAGCCGAGCGCAAGGCCAGTGCTTCGACCGAAGCCACGACGACCGGCGCCTTCATTGCCGCCAGTTGGTACAGCGCCGCCGTGCGCGCGGCTATGACCTCAGTGGACGGAGACACCATTTCGAGCGGCGGCGCCTCGGGTGCCGCGAACAGGTGCACCCTGCGCTCGAGGAAAGCCGCCTGCCCGGTCTCGCCGATCAGCGCCGCCAGGTCGGCCACCATGCTCTCGGCTACGGCCGGCGTAGAGGTTATGACAAGAGCGGGCCGTTCGACCTGTTCGAGCAGGCGGGCCGCGACCCAGGCGGCCGCCCCGCGCCCCAGCCCCTGTATGCGCCAGCGAAGTTCAGCGTGGTCGCGAAGTTCTTCAGCGAGCCGTTCGCGCAGCTTCGAGGTGGACAGCGAAGGTGGCAAGAGAAATCAGTCCGCGAGTATCCCTGCCAGGCCACGAAGCGCCAGCAGGTAACTGTCCATACCGAATCCCAGTACCACCCCGTCCACGACATCCGACAGCAAGGACTTGTGCCTGAACTCTTCGCGGCGGTGGATGTTGGACAGGTGTACCTCGATCACCGGCAACTCCAGTGCCAGAACGGCGTCGCGTATGGCGACGCTGGTGTGGGTGTAAGCCGCCGCGTTGACGAGCACACCGTCTACGCGCCCGCGGGCAGACTGCAAGGCAGTCACGAGCTCTCCCTCGCTGTTGGACTGGAACGACTCTATTGCCAGGCCCAGTTCGCCGGCCAACGCGCCGAGGGCGCTGTCGATCTCGGCCAGGGTCGCACTGCCGTAGAGCTCGGGTTCTCGACTTCCCAGCAGGTTGAGGTTGGGGCCGTGCAAGACGAGTACGGTCCCGGGGCCAGACGTTTTTCTACCCTTCGAGGCTTTCGATGCCGCTGCCATCACTCCCCTGTCTGCCACCGCCCGGCGATACCTTCAAACACCCGCGGCGCTGTCTCCCATGGCGGCCGCGATATCAGCAGGATCGAGCAGCTGCTGTCGACAGGAGCCCGCGCCTTCGGTCAGAATGAACACCACGCCGTCGCCAGAAGCTTTCTTGTCGTGCATGACCGCGCCCGCGACCGCCTCGCGATCAAGGCCCGCGGGCAGAGACGTCGGCAGGCCCAGGCTGTCGAGCAGGGATTCAAGCCGTTCAACGAAGGCCGCGTCACAGGCCCCCTGCTGCAGTGACACCCGCGCCGCCGCTACCATGCCTATCGATACAGCCTCGCCGTGAACGTAACGCTTGTAGTCGGTCAGCCGCTCCAGCGCATGCCCCACCGTGTGGCCGAAATTAAGAATCCTCCGCAAGCCGTTCTCGGTCTCGTCACGCGAAACCACGTCGGCCTTTATCGCGCAATTGCGTGCGACTATCGACGACATCACGGCCGGATCCCTGGCCAGGACAGCGTCGGTTTTCTGCTCAAGCAACTCGAGCAACTCGGCGTCGGCTACAACGCCATGCTTGACCACCTCGGCCAGCCCGGCGCTGTACTCGCGTCCCGATAGCGTGGACAGGCAAGCCGTGTCGGCCAGCACCAGCGACGGCTGGTGAAACGCCCCCACCAGGTTTTTCCCCTGAGGCCGGTTCACCCCTGTCTTGCCTCCGACCGACGAATCGACCTGCGCCAATAGCGTGGTGGGCAACATGACAACGCGCAGTCCCCTCAGGACCGTGGCCGCGGCAAAACCGGCCACGTCACCGACCACCCCGCCGCCGAGCGCAATCACTACCGCGTTTCGATCGCCGCCGAGCTCAAGCACCCGGTCGTAAATGCCCTCCACTGTGGCCAGGGTCTTGTGCTCTTCACCGTCGGCTATCTCTACTGTCGCCACCGGGGACTCGATCCCCGGAGCGGCCTCCAACGATTCGCGCACAGTGTCGCCGTAGAGCGCGTCCACGGTCGGGTTGGTGACCAGTATCACCCGCGAAATATTCCCCAGCCCGGCCACCGCGCTGCCACAGGAAGACAGCAGCCCTTCGCCCACGCGTATGTCGTAAGAGCGCGGGCCCAGTTGTACGGTTACCTGTAGAGGTTCGTTCATTTCGCGTCGTGCTCCGGGTCGCTGCCGTCACCCGTAGCGACTTTTTTTCTCGCGGGCACGTCTCCCTTGAGCCAGGGCTCGATCATACGCTGCACGCGGGCAGCCGACTGGTCCACGGTGAGCCCGTCGGTCTCTATCATGATGTCGGCCTGCCTGTACACCGGTAGTCGTTGTTTCCACAGGTCGCGAATCTTCTGCTCTGCGCCCTCGCCCGAAGCCAGCGGCCGCTTATCGTTGCGCAACACCCGTTCGACGATGGTCTCCAGGCCGGTCGCGAGGTACACCACCACGCCCAGCTCGCGCAGGCGACCACGGTTGACCGGGTCCACGAAGGTACCGCCGCCGGTGGCTATCACTGATTCGGGCTCTCCCCCGAGAACATCCACCGCCACTCTCTCCATCTCCCTGAACGCGGCCTCGCCGTCGCTATCGAAGATGGCGGCTACGCTGCGCCCTTCGCGTTTCTCTATCTGCTGGTCAAGGTCGATAAACGGTCTCCGCAAACGCCGGGCCAATCGCCTGCCGACGGCTGATTTACCGCTGGCCATGAACCCGGTGAAGATTACCTGGGTCAAGGTAGACTGTCCTTGACCTGCTTAAGATAGCCCTGGTAGTTGCGCTCGATTTCTCGCAGCGAGTCGCCGCCGAACTTCTCGAGGAACAGGCGGGCGAGTTCGAAGGCGACCACGTTCTCGGCGATGACAGCGGCCGCAGGTATCGCGACGACGTCGGAGCGCTCCACGGCCGCGCTCGACTCCTTGCCGGTTGCGAGATCCACCGAACGCAGCGGCTTCATGAGGGTTGATATCGGTTTGAAGGCAACCCTGAGCAACAGCGGTTCGCCCGATGTCATGCCGCCCTCGACACCACCGTAGTTGTTTGACGCACGGCCAATGCCATCGTCGGTGAGCACTATCTCGTCGTGCACCTGCGAGCCGCGTACCCGCGACGCGTGAAAACCGGCGCCAAACTCAACACCCTTGGTCGCCTGGATGGACATCAGCGCGGCGGCCAGGCGCGAGTCGGTCTTGCGATCCCAGTGAACGTAGCTGCCGAGCCCCACCGGCAGGCCGGTGACGCAGACCTCGACGATTCCACCCAGGGTGTCGCCGTCTTTACGGCAGTCGTCTATCAGTTCGATCACGCGCTTTTCGGCGTCGGCGTCGGCCATGCGCACCTGCGAATCCTCGGCTGCTGCGAATATCTTTTCGGGTGTCATGCCCGAGTGGTCAGCCGTCACCCCGCCTATTTCGCTGCAGTAACCCATCACGGCCACACCAAAGTGCTCGAGCAACTGCCGCACCAGGCCACCCGCGGCCACCCGCGCAGTGGTCTCGCGGGCGGAGGCCCGCTCGAGCACGTTGCGCACGTCCTCGTGGTCGTACTTGAGGCTGCCCGCGAGATCGGCGTGCCCCGGGCGCGGACGGGTCACCGCCAGCGAGGGGTCGCGATCGGCAGGGTCGGCTGACATTTTCTTGGTCCAGTTTTTCCAATCGAGGTTCTCGATCACCAGGGTTACGGGACTGCCCAGGGTCTCGCCCCAGCGCACCCCCGAACGTATACCGGCCCGATCTTTCTCTATTTTCATGCGCCCGCCACGCCCGTAACCCAGCTGGCGGCGGGCCAGCTGCTGGTCGATTGCCTCCACGCTGACAGTACAACCCGAAGGCAAGCCTTCGATTATCACGGTCAGGCAGGGCCCATGGGACTCACCGGCTGTCAGAAAGCGAAGCATGTCGCCAACTTAGCACAGCAGGCCGAAGAGGGAACTATTCTGTGCGCTGGCCGCGCCCAGGGACCCCGCAACCCCCTGGCTCAGGACAGCAGCCGGGGCGTGACCAGTATCAATAACTCCTCGCTCTTCTTCTCCTCCTCGCGGCGGCCGAAGAGAGCGCCGAGCACCGGCACCCTCGACAGCAAGGGCAGACCGACGCCGTTGGAGCTGCTTCCCTCGCGCCTGAGACCCCCCAGGATGGCGGTCTCGCCGTCGCCCACCACCACCTCGGCGCTGAGCATGCGACTCAACTCCTCGGGTATTCCGTCAGGGGGCTGCGGCGCTCCCAGGGTGCTCGAGCGCGCCTCTATGTCGAGCAGCACGCGACCGTCGCCGAGCAGGCGCGGCTTTACCAGCATGCTGACGCCAACGCGTATTTCTTCGACAGCCTTACGGTTGGCCTGCGCCTGGCCCTCGCCGGCCCCGGTTACTACCGAGTTGCTGTCGGGCAACCGTACCCTGAGCACGCGCACGCTCTCTATACGGGCGCGGCCGCCCTCGAGTATCATGACCCTGGGTCGCGATACGATTCTCACCCTTCCCTGGGCCTCGAGCGCTCCCAACCTTGCCTCGATGGCGTGCCCCGCGGCGGTGGTGACAACGGTGAGCGCAGCCGAAGACCCACCGGCCGAAGGCGACGGAAAATCTACGCCGGCACCGACACGACCACTCACGTTCCACTGCACTCCGAGCTCGTCGCGCGCGGTACTCGAGAGCTCGACGATGAGCGCCTCGAGCAGAAAGCCCTGCCTGGGTTTGTCCACGAGGCTGACCAGCCTCTCGAGTTTTGCCAGCTCGGTGGCCTCGCCCCGCATGATGAGGCTGTTGGAGCGGGGCTCGGCGATCAGCCGGGCCAAGTTTTTGTCTACCACCCCGGCAAGCACAGCGGCGAGCTTGTCCGCCTGCGCAAAACCCAGCGGCAACACCCTCTCTACCCCTGGCGCGGGCAGCTGTTCGCTGGGCCCGCCCCGAGAAGGCTGCCGCTGCGAGCCACCCGCCGGCAGCCGCGCCTCCATCCGGGAAGCACTGCCACCCACCTCGAGTATCCCGTTGTCCACCCGGTAGGCGAACCCGGCCACGCGCGCGTATGCCTCGAGCCTGTGCCGCCAGTCGGCCGTGGAAACACTGGCCACCATTTCACCGGCCGCCAGGCCCGGGTCGAGTACCAACTCGAGTTCGGCACCCGCGGCTATTTCCCTGAGCCAGTACTCCAGCGTCCGACTTTCAACCGCCCCGCTGAGCACGCGAGCCGCGCCGGCCAGCTCCCCGGCTGCGGCAACTGGAGCGGTCGATGCCGATGAAGCTGCCGGTGCAGCCGCCGATGCCGCCACCGCCAGAGGCTCGACCGACACCGGCCAGGCCAGCCACCCCAGCGGCAACAACGACAGAAAGCCCAGCAACAACCACTTGCGCGACAAAGGCGGGCTGCCGCCACCGACAACGCCACCGACAACGCTACCGATACCCGTGTCGCGACGGCCGAGCCCGGCCAACAGGTCAACCCGTCGTGGCATCGAAACCCATCCTCCCCAAGGCCAGTCCCACCGGCACGACCAGCCGCGAGCCGAGTCGACCGGCCTGCTCTTCGCAGCCCGGTGCCACCGAAACCGCCATCAGCGGATCGACGGACTCGCCGTTACCCGGTGGCGAGAGCTCGGCCAGGTTGTCGGCCGCGATCTCTGCCAGTCCCAGCTCAACCAGCCTGAGGCCGCAGGCCGAGAACAATGTTTTCACGCCGGCGACCAGTTGCCGGGGCGCTGTTGCTACCAGCTCTTCGGGGCCGCCAGCCACCATCCCCGCAGCAGCACTCAGCCGCACCTGCACCGTGCCCGGGGCGGGGTCGCCCGCCCCGGCTGGATCGCTCTCGGAGCCCGCCACCCTGACAACCGCTCCGCAGTCAGCCGACAAGGCGGCTACCTGCGGCAACCCGGCGGCCCGCAACAGTAGCGCCAACTCGGCTATTCCGGGGCAGACCAGCAGCCCACGAGCGGTTGAATCGGCACAGCCGAGACTCCCCTGCGCATCCGCGCAGGCCAGTAAAAGCGGCTCCTCGTCCGCGGCCTCTATCACCGCGGCCACCAATCCCGAGCGGGACAGGTGCCAGAACACGGCCCGGCGTGGATGTTTCCATCGTTCGAAGTTACAAAAGGCCACCTTGGCAGCTTCCACCCCAGGCCCCGCCCCCGTCAACGACTCAGCTGTAATAGACCCGCTTGGAGGACAAGCAGGCGATACGGTGAGCCCCGGCTGGGCCACGGTAGTGCCCTTACCGCCGGTGCCCGGAATCGACACGCTGAGCTACTCGCTGCCCGCGTCCCTCGCCGAGCGCGTGCAGCCTGGCGTGCGCGTGCTGGTACCGCTGGGACGGCGAAAGGTAACCGCGCTGGTGACGGCGCTCGAAACGCAAGCTCCGGCAGGAATAAAATGCCGCGATCTCAGCGAAGTCACCGACGACAAGCCGGTGTTTCCCCTAGAGCTGCTGAAGCTGTCGCGCTGGATGGCCGACTACTACCTCAGCAGCCTGGGCGAAGTGGTGTCGCTGGCCCTGGGCAAGGGCCTCACCTCCTCCTCCATAGCCACCGTCAGCCTGCTCGACGCTGACAAGGCATCCACGCCCACCCAACGAGCGGTTGTCGAAGCGCTGCTGTCAAGCGGCGAGGCCATGGAGCTGCCCTCGCTCGAGCGCGCCACCGGAAGTCGCTCGCTGCGCGCCGTCGTGTCCACGCTCGAGAAACGCGGCGCGGTCAAGGTCGAGCAGTTGCTGCAATCGGCGAAGGTGAGCGAACAATACCGAACGGTCGTGCGCCTGCTCAAGGCCGACGACGAAATCGCCGAGCAGCTCTGCAGCCGCGCACCGGTGCGACTGCAACTCTACCAGCACCTTCGTGATACCCCGGCGCGGCGCGCCACCCTGGCCGAACTGGCCGAGCTTTTCGGTTCCACGCGTGACAAGCTGCACCCGCTCGAGGAAGCCGGGCTGGTCGAGGTCAGCCGGGAAGAGCTCTGCCGCGAGCACGACGCGGAGAGCGAGGAAGACAAGCGCGTTGAGCTCAACGAGGAGCAGGCCGCCGCGGTCGCAGCGGTGAGCGAAGCACTGGGCAGCTACCGCAGCTTTTTGCTCGAGGGCGTAACCGCGAGCGGCAAGACCGAGGTCTACCTGCAACTGGTAGCGGCCACCCTGGCCCTGGGCCGAAGCGCGCTGGTGCTGGTGCCCGAGATATCACTGACCCACCAGCTGGTGTCGCGCCTGGTAGCTCGTTTCGGGCCCACGGTGGCGGTGCTGCACAGCGAGCTCGGAGCCGGACGGCGTTGGGACCAGTGGCGGCGCGTGGCGCGTGGCGAGGCCCGCATCGTGGTCGGCGCACGTTCGGCTGTGCTCGCACCCATCGCCGAGCTGGGCCTCGTGGTGGTCGACGAAGAACACGACGGATCGTACAAGCAGGAAGACGGCGTGCGCTACAACGGGCGTGACGTTGCCATCGTGAGGGCCAGCATGGCCGGCTGTCCTGTGGTGCTCGGATCGGCCACCCCCTCGGTCGAAACCTGGCGCAACGCCAACGAGCAGCGTTACGGCCACCTGCGCCTGCCGCACAGGATACTCGAACGGCCGATGCCTGTCATCGAAACGGTCGACCTGCGCGGTCGCGACCTCGAAAAAATGGGCGGCATATCCGATCGACTGGGCTACCTCATGAAACGCAACGCCGAGGAAGGCGGCCAGACCCTGCTCTTTCTCAATCGCCGCGGCTACGCCTCACAGCTGCAGTGCTGGGCCTGCGGAGAGGCGGTGAACTGCAGTAACTGCAGTGTCAGGCTGACGCTTCACCGCGATCGCCGCGAGCTGCGCTGCCATCACTGTGACACCATAAAACCACCGCCGTCGTGCTGCCCGTCCTGCGGTGCTGACGGGCTCAGCGGACAGGGCCTGGGCACGCAGCGGCTGCAGGACGCCGTGTCCCTGTTGCTGCCCGAGGCAAGCATTGAGCGCATGGACCGCGACACCACCTCGCGCCGGGGAGTCGGGCAGTCGATGTTATCGCGCTGGCGACGCGGTGAGTTCGACGTACTCATCGGCACGCAGATGATTGCCAAGGGGCACGACGCGCCGGGGGTCACCCTGGTGGGAGTCGTGCACGCCGACATGACCCTGGGCCTGCCGGATTTTCGCGCGTCCGAACGTACCTTCCAGTTGCTGTCGCAGGTGGCGGGCAGGGCGGGGCGGGGGGAAAAACCGGGCAGGGTAGTGCTGCAGACCTACCAGCCCGATCACCCGGCGGTGCTGCTGGCGCTGGAGCACCGCTACACCGATTTCATCAAGTCCGAGCTGGCCGAGCGCGAAGAACTGGGCTACCCCCCGTGGTCGCGCATGGTCATGCTGCGTTTCGAATCCCCCGAGCAGGGCGCTGCCTCGTTGATGGCCGAGCGAGCGGCCGGGCTGGCGGTGTCGGCTGCGCGAGAGATGAGTGAGCTCGAAATCCGCGGGCCTGCACCGGCCCCGCTCGAGCGCCTGCGCGGTCGCTGGCGCTTCGTGCTGCAGCTGCGCGCCCCGTCGGCCACCACCACGGCTGCGGCTGCCGGCTGGATTCGCGACGTGCTCAAAGACCCCTGCCGGCAGGACAACGTGCGCATGTCGGTAGACGTCGACCCGGTGAGCATGCTCTAGCAGCCCGGGTGGCCGCGCTACCCAGCCCGGCG
>DBZX01000014.1:0-2596 GCA_002311335.1 bacterium UBP10_UBA1149 | reverse complement strand
GAGACCATGTACGCGGCCAACGGCGTTGGCCTGGCGGCACCGCAGGTGGGCCTGCTCGAGCGCGCCATCGTGGTGGACACCGACAGTGAGAACCGTGGGCTGGCACCCCTGTGCCTGCTCAACCCCGAGCTCGTCGAAGCCGAGGGTGACATCACCTGGGAAGAAGGCTGCCTGAGCGTGGTGGACTACACCGCCGAGGTGCAGCGCTCGGCGAGGGTGCTGGTGAGCGGCTGGAGCGTGGACCAGAAAGAAGTCCGCATCGAGGCCACCGGGCTGAAAGCGGTATGCCTGCAACACGAGATAGATCACCTCGACGGCAAACTCTTTCTCGATCACCTGTCGCCGCTGAAGCGGAGCCTGTATCGCAAGCGGCTGAAGAAAATCAAACGCAGCGGCGAACTGCCCGACGACGGAGTGCCACGCATCTGAAGCGGTGGGCGAACCCTTGGAGGCAAAACCCATAGCCGCGGCCGACGAACAGCCGCCCCCCGACCCCGCCGGCAGCCTGCGCCTGCTGTTCATGGGAACGCCGCCCTTCGCCGCGCTGTCGCTCGACCGGCTGCTGGCCGGGCCGCACAGGGTCGTGGCCGTACTCACCCGCCCCGACAGACCAAGCGGGCGAGGCCGCAAGCTGCGGCAACCGGCCGTCAAGGAACTCGCCCTCGGGCACGGAATAGAAGTGTTGCAGCCCACCGACCCGGCCGACGCCGGCGTCCACTCCCGGCTCCGCGACCTGCGCCCCGACCTCGGCGTGGTGGTGGCCTACGGCAGGATACTGCCGGCCTCCTTGTTCGAGCTGCCGCGGCTGGGCTGCATCAACGCCCACGCCTCGCTGCTCCCCCACCTGCGTGGAGCAGCGCCCATAGAGCGCGCCATACTGGAGGGCCGCAGCGAAAGCGGGGTCAGCATCATGCGGGTCAACGCCGGACTCGACGAGGGCGACGTGCTGTTGTCCGAGAAAGTAGCGATCAGCGGACAGACCGACGGTGGAGAACTACGCGCAACGCTGGCCGATCTTTCGGCCCGCCTGCTCGAGCGGGCAGTGCAGCGTATAGCTGACGGCAAGGCCGACTGGACCCCGCAGGACGACTCGCTGGCCAGCTGGGCCCCGGCGCTGCAAAGCGAAGACATGCGCGTGGACTGGAGCCGCGACGCGGTCGACATCGAGCGACAGGTGCGCGCCTTCCATCCCCGGCCCGCGGCCTTTACCACCCTCGGCGAACGACGCCTGAAAGTGCTGAGCGTAGAGATCGTGGCCGATGCCGCGGCTGCCACCACCGGCGCGGCGGCTGGCGAACCCGGGTGCGTCCTGTCCTGCGAGCGGGGGCTGCTGGTAGCCTGCGGCCGGGGCGCACTGAGACTGCTGCGCGTACAGCCCGAGGGCAAGAAAGCCATGGACTGTGACTCCTGGCTGCGCGGGCTGGGGGCGTCCAGCCAACCCTCACAACTGGGCAATGAAAGCTGATTCACGATCGGTGGCCCTGGAGGTGCTGCTGCGGGTAAACGCGGGCGCCTTCTCCGACGCCGCCCTGTCCCGTCAGCTGGAAATCGACCAGCTCGACCGACGTGACAGCGCACTGGCCACGCTGCTGGTGTACGGGTCGCTGGCCTGGCGCCTGGCACTGGACCACGAGATCAAAATGCTTTCGGACCGCAAGCTCAGCGCTATGGACGCCCCGGTGCTCGAAGCTATCAGGCTCGGACTGTTCCAGCTGCGCTACCTCGACCGCGTACCCGAGTGGGCCGCGGTCAATAGTTCGGTAGACCTTGCGCGCCGCCATCAGCGCCGCGCCGCGGGCATGGTCAACGCCGTGCTCCGCAGGGCCATACGCCAGGGCCCTCCTGCGCTGCCCGACGCCGCGCGGGTGGGGGCAGCGGCGCGGCTGTCGCTGGAATACTCGCACCCGCAGTGGCTGGTGCAGGCCTGGCTCGACCAGCTTGGCGAAGACGAGACCGTTGCCTTGCTGGCGGCCAACAACACGGCCGCGCCTACCGTGCTGCGCTGCCTGCTGCCGCGTGAGCAGGCCCTGGCCGAGTTGGCCGCGCGCGGGGTAGAGGCAACAGCCGCGCACTACGCCCCCGACGCACTGCTGGCTCTTAACACCGGGGACTGGAGCGGCATAGCCGTGTCCCAGGGCGAGGCCTCGCAGCTGGTGGTGTTGTACCTCGACCCCCGCCCCGGACAGCGGGTGCTCGACGCCTGCGCCGCGCCTGGTGGTAAGACCGCCTACGCGGCATGCCTGGCGGGCCAGGGCCCGGGCGGCGAAAACGGTCACGTAATTGCAGTCGACCCGGCGCGTGGAGCCCGATCACGCGTGGCCTTGACCCTCGAGGCCAGCGGACAGGACAACGTGGAGTTCCACGCCTGCTCGTTGCGGCAGCTCGACACGGACGACGATTTTGACGCCGTACTGGTCGACGCGCCCTGCTCGGGATTGGGAACCCTGAGGCAGAACCCCGAAATACGTTGGCGACGACAACCGTCGGACCTCGCCGACCTTGCGTCGCGACAAGGCGAACTACTGCAGCTCGCCGCCGAGCGCGTTGCTCCGGGCGGGGTGCTGGTCTACTCGACCTGCACGCTGGTGGACGCCGA
>DBZX01000004.1:7090-18179 GCA_002311335.1 bacterium UBP10_UBA1149 | reverse complement strand
GGTCGAGGCAACAGCGCCCGAAGGCTTCGGCACGGCTGCCTGAAGCACGGCAACTCGGGGCCGGCCCCGAAAACTCCTCCGCGGCGTCTTAGCTGCAGCGCAGGCCACGAAGATCTTGTTGCCCGTGCTGCAGCGGGCCGCAGAGGGAAGTCAGCTGGCCGGGAAAAAAGCCAAGATAGTTGTGAGGTATCCCCGTGTTTACTGCTCGCGCGGGGAGGGGTGCAAGGGCAATTGCGTCTTGTACTGCCCGCGAGGGTTGGAAACAGCGTTTGCGCTTGGATAAACATTCAAGGGCGGCCCTGTTCTATATGCCGCCGTGTGCGTATTTCCCCAGCCTCGACCGGGGGGGGACGCAGCGCCGGCAGGGCAGGACCACGGGCCCGCAAAGGAGATCAAACAAGGCATGGGAAACGCTTACATTCTTGACGCCGTTCGTACGCCCCGGGGCAAGGGCAAGTCCTCGGGACGCCTGCACGAGACCCACCCCCAGGAGTTGCTGGCCACCTGCCTGAGGGCCCTGCCCGAGCGCAGCGACTTCGACCCGCGCGAGGTAGAAGACGTGGTCGTGGGTTGTGTGACCGAGACCGGTGAGCAGGGCGGCTGCGTCGCTCGACACTCGGTGCTGGCCGCGCAGTGGCCGCAGGAAGTAACCGGCGTGTCGCTCAACCGCTACTGCGGCAGCGGTCAGCAGGCCGTCAATTTTGCCATGATGGGTTGCGCGGCCGGTTTCCAGGACCTCGTGGTGGGCGGCGGCGTGGAGAGCATGTCGCGGGTGCCCATGGGCGCCGACAAGTCGGGTCTCGACGGCCACAACCCGGCCCTCAGGGAGTTGCACCCCTTGGTGCCACAGGGCATTTCGGCCGATCTCATTGCCACCTGCGAGGGCTTTACCCGCGACGATTGCGACCAGTGGGCGGCTTCGAGCCAGGCCCGCTGCGAGCAGGCCGTGGCCGACGATCGTTTCGTTGCGAGCATGGTGCCGGTGTGCAACTCCGATGGCGAGGTCATGCTCGACCGCGACGAACACCCGCGACCAGGCACGACGGCCGAGAGCCTGGGTGCCCTGCCCCTGTCGTTCGACCAGATGGGCGACTACGTGCAGAAGGGCGACGAACTCAGCTTTGACCAGAAGGCGGTGTCGGTTTATCCCGAGCTGGACGGCATCAAGCACGTGCACCACGCGGGCAACGCCAGCGGCATCGTCGACGGTGCCTCTGCCGTGCTCGTGTGTTCGGATGCCTACCTGGCCGCCCACCCCGGCGCCAAGCCGCGCGCGCGCGTTGTGTCGATGGCCACCATGGGCGACGAGCCGGTCATAATGCTCACCGCGCCGGCCCCGGCCTCGGAGGTCGCGCTCAAGAAGGCCGGCATGACCTGGGACGATATCGATCTCGTGGAGGTCAACGAGGCCTTCGCCGCGGTCGTGCTCAAGTTTCTCAAGGAAACCGGCTATGACGGCGACAAGGTCAACGTCAACGGCGGGGCCATTGCCCTGGGGCACCCGCTGGGAGCCACCGGTGGCATGCTGATGGGTACGGCGCTTGACGAGCTCGAACGCCGCGACGCGACCACGGCGCTGGTGACCATGTGCATAGGCGGCGGCATGGGCATAGCCACCGTTATAGAAAGAGTCTGAAGCAACACGGGCCGTAAAACTACAGGGGCCGCCGCCCCGGGGGAGACAGGATGAAGATAGGGATATTTGCCGGTGGAGGAGAGTCTACTCTCGAGGAAGCAGTAGAGCGCATAGTACAGGCCGAGCGCGACGGTTTTGCGTCGGCGTGGCTGGCTAACATTTTCGCGCTCGACGCGCTCACGGTGCTGGCGCTGGCCGGCCGCGAGACCTCTCGCATAGAGCTCGGCACGGCCGTGGTGCCTACTTACCCGCGGCATCCGCACTCGCTGGCCCAGCAGGCGGCCACCGTCAACGCGGCCTGCGGCGGCCGCTTGTCGCTGGGCATAGGACGTAGTCACAAGCTGGTCATCGAAGACATGCTGGGCTTGACCTACGACAAGCCCATCGGCCACATGCGCGACTACCTCGAGGTGTTGCGCTCTCTATCGGACACCGGCAACTGCGCTTACACGGGCGACCAGTACACGGTCAACGCGCCCCTGCAGGTAGAGGAAGGTGTGGGGTTCGGCTTGTTCGTGGGCGCGCTCATGCCGCGCATGCTCGAACTTTGCGGCCAGCTCTGCGAAGGCACGCTCACCTGGATGAGCGGTCCGAAGCACATCGAGAAGAACATCGCGCCGGTGCTCAACGCCGCGGCCTCGGCCGCCGGACGGCCCGCGCCCCGGGTCATAGCCTCGTTGCCGGTCTGCGTGACCTCCGACGAAACGCGCGCGCGCGAAGAGGCGGCGAGACTGTTTACCATCTACGGCAGCCTGCCGGTCTACAGGGCCTGCATGGACGAGGAGGGAGCCGACGGTCCGGCCGATCTCGCGCTGGTGGGTGATGCCGGGCAGGTGAAGGAGGCCATCAACAGGGTGCGCGACGCTGGCGCCACGGATTTTTACCCGGCGGTGTTTCCCTCGGGTGTCGAAGGCGAGGACTCCGAACGCGCGTCATACGACCTGATGGCGTCACTGGGGGGCGAAGTCTGAAAACCGTAGACTACGTCGGGCGCACGCGTGAGCTCTACGAACCGCTGCCGGCTTACCGCTGGGTCGACAACAGCGGGGAGCCCGTGCCCTGGACTCCGCTGTCGCGGCCGCTGGCCGAGTGCCGCGTGGCCCTGGCCGGTTCGGGCGGGGTGCACCTGCAGGGGCAGCAAGCGTTTCACTTCAGCGACGACACCAGCATTCGCGAGATTCCAGCCGACAGCGACAGCGGCGACCTGCGCGTGTCTCATTTTGGCTACCCGGTGGGCGACGCGCGCAAAGATCCGAACTGCGTGTTTCCGCTTGAGCGGCTGCGCGAGCTCGCCGACCAGGGCCTCATAGCTGGTGTCGCGCCCACGGCCTTTACTTTCATGGGAGGCATATACTCGCATCGACGGGTGGCCGAAGAGCTCATCCCTGCACTGCTCGACGGCCTGCGCAGCCAGGAGGTCGATCTTTTTCTGCTCGTGCCGGCTTGACCGGTGTGTCACCAGACCGTCGGTCTGGTTGCCAGGGCTGTGGAGGAGGCGGGCATAGCCACCATGACGGTATCGGTGGGCCTGGATATTACCCGCCTTGTGCGACCACCGCGGACGGCGTTTCTCAATTATCCCATGGGCAACGAAACAGGCCGCCCCGGTCGCGATGATGAACAACGGGCAATAGTACAAAAGACCCTCGAGGCCGCCGCGAGCATCGAAAAGGCCGGCGAGATAGTCGATCTCGGCATGATCATGGAAGGCGAGGCGCCGGGTGGTGGCCCGTGGCAGGACTGGGTGTACACTAAGGACTTTCGCGATAGCTTGATGCGGTCGCGTTCGTAGATCGAGGGAGGAAAACAATGACTGAAGCTGGAAGAGACAAGACGCTGAAGGTTTTTGCGCTGTTGTTCGGGTTGCTGGCCATATCCAACTTTCTCAAACCGTTTCAGTTGGCGGGCCCGGAGGTGGGCTTCGTACTTTTCGGCACGCGACTGGAGGGCAGCGCCAACGCGATTGTCGGCCCGGCTTTCGGTCTCTACCTGGCCGCGTACGCACTGGCGCTGTGGCGACGGCTGCCGGCCGCCCTGCCACTGGCCCTGATTTACGTGGCCTACGTGGCGGCCAACCTCGTGTTGTTCAACATGACGCCGCTGGCCGACGACAGCGGGCTGATTTTCGGCCTGGCCTACACTGCCGTGGCGATGGGCGTTTCGGGTGGCTCGGCCTGGCTGCTGTGGACCGGCCGCCCCCGGTCCGGCCAAGGCTGACGGTCGGGTTCCCGGGACCGGGAACAGCCGCTCCTGGATATCAGTTTTGCGAACAGCCCCCGATAGGGGGGCAGGCCAGTTGGTCCTCAATTGGGGTAAATCGCAGCCCGGGCTCATGAAGTTCGCCGATAAAAACCAATGAATATCTGGCTTTCCATGGTTTTTACTCTAATAAAAAATGCCGGTGGTCTGGCACCTTTCCTGCTTTACCCCAAGTATCTTTGTTCAAGCCACAGGGGCCGGGGAGGGATTGGAGTGATTGAGAGTGCATTGATGGTTGCCGTGTTTATTGCTGTCGGAGTTTTCTTTCCTTCCAGCTGACCGTCAGCGCCCGGGTATCCAAGACTGGATGGCAGCCGCCCTGGCCGCTGCACGGACTCCGGGTTGAGAATCGGACTCAGAGTTCGCGTACCAGCACGAACCAGCTCGACATCGATTTCTCGTCCCTGGTGGCCAAGCCTATGAATACGTCGTCAGCCACCCGTCGCATGTAGTCGATCATGCGGTTGTAAACAAAACGCGATACCCCGCGACCGTTGGGTTTTATGTCCGGCCATCCTTCGGCGGCGCGCAGGGGCAGGCGGTTATAGTCAAAAGCGCAGGCCCCCAGATCTGAGTCGGGCGTGTCGTGGGTGACGTAGTAGCCCGGGCCCACCACCTTCATGGTGGGGGAGCGGTTGTAGCCCCACAGCTCGTTGAGCGAGCTGTCTGCTTGTGAGCTGGGCCGGCAGCAGATCTTTTCAAACTCTGTGAACAAGGGCAGCGAGTTCTTGCCGTGAAAAACGACCGCTTGCATGGCGGGATGATCGATGGGCACGAGGTCGCTCGTGACTACCGGGGGGTTGCTGGCCACCAGCTCCCACAAGCGACCCTGTACCCGGGTTCCCGACAGCGAGCGCGCAGCCGCGACGGCCCGCTCGAGCGGCAGCCGGTTAAAAAAGTCCGCGAGGTCGACGGCCGACGCCGAATCATCGGCGACAATAGAGTGTAGTTCGTCCTGCTTGTCGTCTGCCATTTGCTGCCCACCTCCTGACTTCGCCATGCTAGGTCGCTCGGCCGGTCGTGGCAATGGCAACGGCACCAACCTAGACTCGGCCCGTGGCCGCTTACAGCCCTACGGTTTCCTGGCGTGACCGCGGCAGCCACGGTTTCAACGACCGCGTGTTGCTGGCCGTCATCGACGCGCTCTGCCCGCACGAAGAACCTTTCGATTTCGATGCCAACAGCGATGTCCTCAGCGAGCTGAAGAGCTTTCTGCCCTTTCTCCCCGGGGCGCTCAGGCTGGGTTTGCCCGCGGGCCTGGCCCTGCTCGAGTTTGCAGGAACAGTGCTGCCTCCCCGGGGTTCGTCCCGGGGGCGCTTCACCAGCGCTGACAGGGACTCGCGACGGCGCACACTGCAAGCCTGGCTGGAGGCTGGCGGCGTACGCGAAGCCATGGTCGCCGGCCTCAAGGCGCTCTCGCTGCTGTGTTTTTACCAGCACCCCTCGGCCCTGGCTTCGCTGGGCATCGATTGGCAGGGGCGGGCTGACCGGCTGACGCTTGAGCGCGGCAAGCTGATGGCCGCCGTGGCCGCGGCCGGCGGCGGCACGGATAAAACTACTGCCGATGCCGGCACGGCTGATAGCGGCGATGTTGATAGCGGCGAGCAGGGGGCCGACCGGTGAGCGTGGGCCGGCAGGAGCAGGGTACGCTACCGCCCGAGTACTCCCTGGACTACCCCAACGTGGAGTCCGGCCTCGACCTGGCGCCGCGGCTTTCTTCGCCCCGCGTCTACCACGCCGACGCCGTGGTGGTGGGCAGCGGCGCGGGCGGGGCCCCGGTGGCTGCGCGGCTGCGCGACGCCGGCCTCGACGTGCTCCTGCTCGAAGAGGGCGGACTCTACCGCACTGCTGATTTCGTGACCGACCCCCTGGAGTCAGCCCGGCGAATGTATCGCGACGCCGGAACCAGCCTCATCCTGGGACAGCCGCCCATAACCTTTGCCGAGGGCAGGTGCGTTGGCGGCTCCACCGTTATCAACGGCGGCATGTCCTGGCGCACACCCGGGCGCGTACTACAGCACTGGGATCGCAAGCTGGGCCTGGACGGTTGCGATGAGAAGAGCATGGAGCGCTGGTTTGAGCAGGCCGAGCGCATACTGACTCCGGAGACCCAGCATCCCGAAACCATAGGAAAACCGCTGGCGCTGTTCGCCGACGCAGCCCGTCGCAAGGGTTGGGACCCGGTCGACAACCAGCGCAACGTGCAGCGCTGCATGGGGCTCAACAACTGCGCCTTCGGCTGTCCGACGGGAGCCAAGCGCTCGATGCTGGTCACCGAGATTCCTCGCGCGCTGGCCGCCGGTGCGCAGCTGGTAACCAACGCCAGGGTGGACCGCGTGCTGAAACGCCGCCGCCGCGTGGCTGGCGTGGCGGGTAGTTTTGTCGACCTGCACGGGCGTCGGCAGGGCCGCTTCGAGGTTCGCGCGCGCCTGGTGGTGCTCGCGGCGGGCGCCCGCAACACGCCTGGCCTGTTGCTCAGGAGTCGGCTGCGCGGTCCGATGACCGGCCGCGGCCTGCACGTGCACCCCAACGCCAAGGTGGTGGGGCTGTTTGACCAGCCGCTCGACAGCTGGGTGGGCACCCACCAGGCCCACCAGATCCATCGCTTCATGGACGAGGGCATACTCATGGCCGCCGCCGGCGTCCAGCCGGGCATACTGGCGGCGGGCATCCCCGGCCTGGGCGAGGAACACGGCCGCTTGATGGCGCGCTACAACCACATGCTGACCGCCGGTTGCCTGGTGGAGGACAGCGGCCAGGGCCGTGTCCGCCTGGGCCCGGACCGCCGGCCGCTGATGACCTTCAAGTTGTCGGCGCGGGATCTCGAGGTGCTGCACCGCGGCGTGCGCCTGCTGGCCGAGGGCGTATTCGAGGCTGGTGCCGAGCGCGTGTTGTTGCCCTTTGCCGACCTTCCGCTGCTCGAGTCGGCAGACGAACTCGAAAAGATTGACCAGCGACCGCGGTCGCCGCAGGGACTCGAACTGATGACGGTGCACATAATGAGCAGTTGTCGCATGGCCGTCGAAGAGCGCCACGGGCCCTGCGACCCCTGGGGCCGCGTGCGCGGCATAGAAGGGCTGGTGGTGGCCGACGCAAGCGTCATACCCTCGCCGGTGGGGCTCAATCCCATGGAAAGCATCGTCGCGTTGGCGTTGCGCAACTGCGAGCGCTGGATCGATGGCTACAAGAGCCAGGGAGGCAACAGTGCTGTTCACTCGTCCTGACGGCGTAAAACTGGGCGGGCTCGACCCGGTGCGGCGCATGCTGCCCTTCATCCTGCCCACCCGTAACCAGGCCTCGGTACTGTGCCGTCAGCAGGTCGAGGTGGCCCCGCTCCGGGAGTTCCTGGCCGAATGGAACCGCGACCGCGAAGCGGCCCGGCAGGCGACGCTGTTTCATCTCGTGCTCAGGGCGCTCGCCATGTCGCTGCACGAGCGCCCCCGACTCAACCGCTTCGTGATGGGGGGCAGGCTATGGGCCCGTAAGGGCTTGTGGATTTCGTTTTCGGGCAAGCAGGGCATGAGCGACGACGCGCCGGTGTACACCCGCAAGCGCGAGTTCGCGGCCAACGAGGACCTGGCCTCGGTGGTGGACGGTCTGACCGCGGCTTCGGCCAGCGGCCGCTCGGGAGTGGAGACCGATTCGGACAAGGAGGTGTCGTTGTTGCTGAGGCTGCCGGCTCCCTTGCTGCGCCTGGTCATCGGCCTTGCGCGCCTGCTCGATACCCTCAACCTGCTGCCGGCCGCCATGCTGCGGGCCGACCCGCTGTACGCCTCTGCCTTTGTCGCCAACCTGGGCAGCGTGGGCATCGACGCCTGCTATCACCACAACTACGACTACGGGAGCATTCCGATCTTTGTAACGATGGGGCGGATTCACAAGGCGGTCGTCGTCACCGCCGACGACCAGCTGCAGGCCAGGGAAGTCTTTGAGCTCAAGTTTACTTACGACGAGAGGGTGGAAGACGGCTTCTACTGCGCGCGTGCGCTCGAGCGCCTGGCCGAGCTGCTTGCCCAGCCCGACCTGCTGCTCGAGGCCCCGGATCTTTCGTCATCTGCCGCTGGTTCCAGTCCCGGTTCGGCTTGCTGACCTGGCCTCTTTGCCCAGCGACGAACGGTGGGCCAGGTATTCTCGCAGGATGCGCGTGGTAGTGATGCCGCCCTCCATGTCGTAGCCCGGCTCTGGCGGATTACTGTAGCGCGCTTTCTGCACTGCCTTGAGCAGCGATTTGCCGTCGAGCTGCCAGGGCTCAACGACCACCGCGTGGCCTTCTTGTTCGAGGCGACGGGCCTGGCGGGCCCGGCTACCGCTCGGCTGCCGGCGCGGTACTATCACGGCCGGCGTTGAACTCTGCAGCACGTCGAGGCTGGCGTTGAAGCCTCCCTCTCCGACCACGACCTCGGCCTGGGTCAGCAGCGGGACGAGGTTCCCGACGCTGCGCTGCAGTCTCACGTGGCGGCTTGAGCGGGTGAGGCGTCGCAGTTCTTTCCAGTCATTTTCGGATATGGATGGGCCTGTCACGATCCTGGTTTCAAGGCCTTCTTCTCTCCACAGCCTGTCGTGTTCGACGGCGACGAGTTTGAGCAACTTGGCTGAGTCGTGTCCGCTTCCGCCGCTTACCAGTAGCTCGGGGGTCGGGTTGGGCGGGGCGGGATTCGAGTCACTGCCGAGTTCGCTCAGGTCGACGAAGCCGGTGTGAAGAATCTGTACTGGCAGTTTAATCGCTTCGGGGCTGCGGTCTTGAATTTTCACGTGACTGGGGTCGGTGTGCACGAGCAACATGTCGAAGCAGCTGTCGAGCAGTTCCAGCGTGTCCTGGTCCACGAAGGCGGCTTCGCCTACGTCATCGGGGCTGCGAACACTGCAGGCCATGACCGGTACCGTACTGCTGGCCATGGCGCTGTGTATAAGCGGCACGAGCTCAGAAGCCAGGGTGATGAGCTCCAGCGGAAAACGGTCGACGAGCAGGACCTCGGGCCTGGTGGAGGCAAAAAGATCGAGCAGTTTATCGCGGCGCAACTCCAGGGTTCGGTCGAGATCGCGGCGTCGGTCAAAGGTCTCAATGTCCCCGTTATCGGTCAGTGTGGCCGCCGGCAGTTCCCTGACCAGTACGTTGGCTGGGGCGACAACTCCATCGGGTATGGGGGAGCCCAGCACGAGAGTGACCCTGAAGGACTGGCTGAGGCTGTCGGCCAGGGCCAGGCTGTGACGCAGGGCACCGAGAGACCAGGAGGGTTGGCTGTAAAAGAATAGTTTTGGCAGCGGTGATGACATTGTGCGATGTCCCTTTGTTCAGTCAGTTCAGCCTGCTGACTGCTGTTCTTACTGAGCAAACGCTATGCCATTCGCGGGGCACCAGGGAGAGGCTGTTGTTTTGTGCAGGCCAGCAGGGGGGGTTCTGAGTTACGGCCCGGTAATAACGCAGGCCCTTGTGTCTTGACCACCCGCGTTCCCACCCTTTCAGGGGGTCAGCAGCAGCGGTGAAATGGGGCAAATGGGCTTATTGTACCCAACTGCGTGGGTATATGACGCAGACAGTAGCCTTGGTTGGTGCTTTTCTGCAGTTAAGCCCCAGCATCCGGATTGGCATGATGGTTGCTCATTTACCCGCGCATCGTTGTGGTGGTTTCCCCGAAAGCTACCACTTCGGTCACTGGCGGTCGGCGGCGTAAGTCGCCGGCCGTTTTTTTTGTGCCGCGGCCCCCAGCGCTGCGAGCATGAGCAGCACGCTCAGCCATGGCAGCCAGTCTCCCCCCTGGCTGTAAGGCCCAGGCCCAGGCCCCGGATGTACCACGAACAATCCAACGCGCGCCGAACCCGGTCTGAGCGATCCTGCGAGCGAAGCGTCAGCGGCCAGCAGTACGCTGCTTCCGGTGGTCGTTGAGCGCAGCAGGGGCAATCCGTTTTCTACCGTCCTGGGCGTGGTGAAGGCCAGGTGCTGCAAGCGGCCCGCTCCCGTGTCGAACCAGGAATCGTTGGAGAGATTTACAAGCAGGTCTGCCCCCGCGCGCGCCGCGCTCCGCGACGCCCCGGCAAACACCCCTTCAAAGCAGATCAGCGGGGCGATGCTCCACCCGTCGAGTTCAAACAGCACCCGGTTGCTGCCTGGCAGGTAGTCGAGCGGATCGGCGCCGGGCAACCAACCGGGTCTGTACTCCATCCACTGCAGCAGCCTCATCTTGTCGTAGACTTTCCATTCGCCCACCGCGGGGTCGAAGAAGTAGGCCGAGTTGTATAGATGGGCGCGGCCGTCGCCGCGATCTTCGTTGCGCATGCTTCCCAGCAGCACCGCCGCGTTCTGCTGCCTGGCGAGCTCCTCGACGCGTTGCTTGCTGGTCGCGTCGAAGAAGCGGGGTACAGCCGCTTCGGGCCAGACGATGAGGCGGGCGTCGGCAAGTTCGGGTCGGCGGCTGAGCTGGAGCTGGAGATCGAGGTGCGAGCTCTTTTTCGCGGGGTCCCACAGGTCGTGCTGGCCCAGGCCCGGTTGTATGACGGCGACCTTGAGAGGGCTGAGTCCTTGTTCGTCGGCCGCCGGAAGCCCAACAAGGGCCGAGAGCACGAAAACCACGACCACCGCGCCTGCCACCGCGGCCGAGCGCAGGGCCTGGTCGAGGCGCTGGTTTTCAATCCACGCTACCGCCAGTGCTCCACCGAAGGCTGCTGCCAGCCAACCGGGCAACCAGGTGCCGCCCAGGCGGATGAGGGCGTAGGACGAGGGCAGGTCGTGGAAGGCCTGGCCGAGCAGCCCCCAGGGATTGCCGCCCAGCAGGCTGGCGCGGGCAAAATCCCAGGCCGTCCAGGTACAGGCAAAAGCCACTACGCGTGCGATCGGTGGCAGCGGGTACAGTCTCGACGCAAAAAGCGCGAGCAGGGCCGTAAAAAGGGCCACGTGCAACCCGGTGAACCCGATGGCAAGGGCAGCGGCCCCGGCCCCGCCGACGTCAAAATAGCGCATTGCGGCCTGGGCTATCCACGCCCCGGTTCCTCCGAGCGCAAAAGCCCAGCCGAACAGCAGCCCGGCCATCGCCGCGTGCCAGGGCCTGAGCGGCCTGGCCGGATCCAACAGCAGCAGCGCCAGCGGGGCTGGTGCCAGCAGTGCCGCCCACGAGAGGTCAAACGGCGGAAACGCAGTGATGTATAATAAAGCGGCTGCCAGGCACCGGGCCGGCAGCCGCGCCAGGGGGGGGGGTGGGC
>DBZX01000004.1:0-7075 GCA_002311335.1 bacterium UBP10_UBA1149 | reverse complement strand
GCCCGGGGGGGGGGGTGTGCTCGAATCCTGCACGGCAGGACTCTCGATACTCGCGGGCCGATATGACTGCAAGCAAAGAAAGCCGTTTCGCAACGATACTCGCGCCGGGCCTTATACAGGTCCTGGTCGCGCTCGTGGCCTCGGTGGTGGTCGCGACCGCGATTTTCGCTTCGGTAGACCGGGTGGGCAAGAGTTTTCCCGGGTTCTTCGTCTGGGAGAACCTGGTTGTACCGGCACTGGGCGAAGCCAACTGGACCGGCGCCGAATCGGGGGTCGAATACCTGTCGTGGCTGCGCTCGGCCGACGGGCGCACGCTGCACAACGGGCGCGAGCTCACCGAGATGGTGGAGGGGCTGAGCCCCGGTACCAGCCTCAGCTATATTTTTGAGAAAGAGGGACGTCTGGCCGAGGTCGAAGTCGAGGTGATGCGCTTCGGCTGGCGCGAGTGGATCTCGGTGCTGGGCCTGTTCAACTTTGACGCCGCAGCGCTACTCATCCTGGGCATAGTTGTTCTCTACATGAAGCCCGACGACCCGGCCGCGCGCGCGCTGTTTCTCTTCAGTGCCAACGGGGCTGCTTACCTCGCGGCTTCGGCCGACATGCAGGGCAGTTACCTGCTGCGGATGCCGTACTTCTTTTTCTTCAACCTGTTACCTGCCACGACCTTCTACCTCGTGAGTTGTTTTCCGGTGGGTCGCATCAGGCGGCGCTGGGAGGACGGGGTGTTCGCGGCCTTGCTCGGCCTGGGCTTCGCCTACGGGATTGCCACCAACTACTTCTATTTTCGCGACCACGACCTTTTGCTCACCCTTGAGCGAATGAGTTACCTGCCGGTAGCGCTGAGCGCTGTCATGGCGCCGGCCTTCTACGCGTACTATTTTTTTACCACCGACAGCCTGGTGGTCAGGCAGCGCACCAAGGTGGTGTTGTTCGGCACCGCGTTGGCGTTTGCCCCGATGGCCGTGGTCTTGCCGGCCGTCTTTGTCGGCGGCGTAGCCTTGCCCGTGAACCTGAGCACGGTGCTGTTCGTGGTCTACCCGGTCAGTATTGGCTACGCGGTGGCCCGCCACGACCTCTTCGGCATAGACAAGGTGATCAAGCGCGCCCTGGTCTACACCGTGCTTTCGGCCCTGGTGCTGGGCGTCTATACCCTGACCCTGGGCACGGTGGACTACCTGTTCGAGGGCCTGACGGCCGCCGCTTCGCGGGTGGCCGAGGGCGTGCTCATCCTTGGCCTGCTCGTGGTGAGCAACCCCAGCCGCGTGCGCATCCAGGCCTTCGTTGACAGGGTGTACGACCGGCGTCGCTACGATTACCGCGGGGCGGTAAGGTCGGCGTCGCGCAGCTTCAGCTCTATTCTCATCTTTGAAGAACTGGTTCGGGCGGTGCTCGAGCTGGTGGACGAAACCCTGCAACCGGTGTGCGCCGACATACTGTCGGTCGACGAAGACGGCGCCGTTTACCGCCGCGGCCGCCTCGTACACGCGGCCGGAGAACAGGGCGGCGTGCGCACGGGGCTCGGTGGCGCGGCTGCCTCCAGCCTGGCCCCGCTGGCCAAGGGTTTGAACGAAGTTGACCTGCTGGCCGAGGCCCAGCAGGTCGGCGGTGGTCACGAGGCCGACGTTGAGGCAGCCATGCTCGACCTCGACGCGGTGTTCGTTCTGCCCATGAGACTGGAGGATCGACTGGTGGGCATGGTGTCAGTCGGCCAGCGGCGGGCGGGCGGTTACCACGGCGACGACGACGTCGAACTGCTGCGAACGGTGTGCGACCAACTGGCCGTGGCACTCGAGAACGCGCAGGCCTATTCGCGCATCGATCAGCTCAACCGCGGACTCGAAGAAAGCAACCTCGAGCTCAACCGTAGCAACATCGAACTGCGTGAGACCCGGGACCTGCTGGTGCAGAAAGAACGCCTGGCCGCCGTTGGTGAGTTGTCGGCTGCCGTCGCGCACGCCATACGAAACCCGCTCGCGGGCATCAAGGCCGCAGCCCAACTGGCTATCTTTGAAGCCGACCAGGAAGAAGGCGCCAACCCGGACGAACAGGTCGCGCTCAGGGACATAGTGGCGGAGACCGATCGTCTCAACGACCGCATAGCAGCGTTGCTCGATTACTCGCGTCCCTTTGAGCCCAGCCTCACGCCTGGATCGATGGAGAAACTGGCTGCCGAGGTCATGGCCCTGTCAGCCGGCAAGGCGACCGAGCGGTCCGTTGAGCTTCACTGCCAGCCCGACCCCGGGCAGCCGCAGGTGCTGATAGACAAGGTGCTGTTCGAGCAGGTGATAATGGAGCTTGTGGCCAACGCCATCGATGCGTCGCCCGACGGGGGCAGGGTGCAGCTGACCAGCGGCCACGACGAAGAACACGCGTGGCTCGAGGTCACGGACAGCGGCGCGGGCATAAAGCCGGACAAGGCTACGCGCATCTTTGACCTGTTCTTCACCACCAAGTCGGCGGGCACGGGCTTCGGGCTGGCCACGGTCAGAAAGATCGTCGATCAGCACGGCGGTACGGTTGCGGCTGAGAACGCGGAGCAGGGCGGGGCGATCTTTCGCGTAGAACTCCCCCTGGCCTGAGCCAGCAGCGGGATGGTGGCAGCTGCGCGCGGCGCTCAGCGCAGCGAGTGCTTGTCGAGCCGATAGCGCAGCGTATCCCTGGACATCCCCAACAGCTTGGCCGCCTGCACCTGGTTGTTGTCTGCGTATTTCATCGCGCTGGTGAGCAGGTTGGTCTCGACGGCTTCCAGCGGGATCGGCCCCTGCGAGAAATCGACCTCGAAGTCAGCCGTCGCCACGGTACCCGTGTTTTGCTTGTGAGCCCCGGCAGCTGGAAAAAATGCGAGATCCTGGACTTCGAGGTCACCGCCGTTGTGCATTACGAGGGCGCGCTCCAGGGTGTGGCTCAGCTCGCGAATGTTGCCCGGCCATGGGTAGGCAAGCAGGGCCCGCATGGCGTCGTCACTTATCCTTGGCGTGGCCATGCCGTAGTCGGTCGCGTGTTGTTTCAGGAAGTGTAGCGCCAGGATTTCGATGTCACCCTCGCGTTCCCTCAGGGCGGGGAGCTTGATGTTGACCACGTTGATGCGGTGAAAGAGATCCTCGAGGAAGTCGCCCTCGGCGACTTTTTTTTCCAAGTCCATGTGGCTTGCCGCCACTATGGTGCAGTTGATCTTGCGGTCGCGGGTGCTGCCCAGGCGACGCACGATCTTTTCGTCGATGATCTTGAGCAGCTTGGATTGCAGGGGGCGGGGCATGTGGCCGATCTCGTCGAGAAACAGCGTGCCGCCATCCGAGGCTTCGACCAGCCCGGTCTTGGAGTTATTGGCGTCGGTGAACGCGCCTTTCTCGTAACCCATGAGCTCGGCCTCGAGAAGGTTCTCGGGAATGGCCGTGCAGTTGACCTCGATGAAGGCCTGTTCGGCCCGCGGCGATGCGTTGTGCACCGCCCGCGCTACCAGTCCCTTACCTGTTCCGGTTTCACCCGCGAGCAACATGGTGGGGCCTTGGCCGTCGGCCTTTTTCATGCCGGCGAGCTTGGTCACCAGCTGCCGTACATGGTCGATGGCCGGCGACCGGCCGATGATGCCCCCCTGTTCGGGTACCGACAGGTCGCGTTCGCGGTAGTACTCGAGCTCACGACGTACGCCGGCACCTTCCAGGCAGCGGTTTATGACGAGGGCGAGTTCGTGCAGGTCGACGGGCTTGCGCAGGTAGTCGGCCGCTCCGTCGCGCATTGCCTTCACGGCGTCCTCCACCGTGCCGTAGGCGGTCATCATGATCATGACCACGTCCGGCCAGGACTCGTGCACCTTGGCCATCAGTTCCATGCCGCTCATGCCCGGTAGCCTGTTGTCGGTAAACAACAGGTCGGGGGGACCTTCCGAGATCACCGCCAGGGCCTCTTCGGCCGTTTCAAACTCCCGTGCCTGGTGGCCCAGTTTGACCAGGGCGCGGGCGAGCGTGCGTCGCAGTACCTCCTCGTCTTCAACCAGTATTATGTCCGCCATTGTCTAGTTAGCTCCTCTGCCTGCCGGTCAGCGGCCAGCAGTCAGCATTCAGCAGGCTCGCCAGCTTCGAGCACCCCCCCGTGTGGTCACCGGCTGAACCCACATTGGGGCAAATCACTCACTCCAGTGTAACCAAAAAGAGCCATAAATAAAGGCTCTACCACTTGGCACAGCAACTGCACGCAAGTTCCGTGAACAGATAGACCCGCCGCGGTTTTGCGAGTACCAACAAGGCATTAGAGCCTGGCAGGGGCAGGTCCCGCCGGGTTTTCGCTGGGATCGTGGCGGGAAAAATTTCCCCGGATGAGGGGGTGTGAAGATAGAGAGGCATTTTTATCGTTGACTAACATACTTTCTGACTAGAGTGTTGGACTGGGATAGGATTTGAAAATTTTCAGTAAGATACACGCCACGAGCACCTTGCTGGCCGCAGTCGTGCTGCTGGCGACCTGCCCCTGCGCGCAAGCAGGCCTCACCGAGCCCGACCTTGCCATCGGCCGGGTTACGGCCACGCCGTCGGGCTCGGGCTCGGTGGTCGACGTTGTGGGCAACTGGGAGTTTGACGCACTGATGCAGGTCGAGTTTCCGGTGACACTGGTAGCGAGCCAGGGCGAAAAATTCGTGCGTATACCTGTTAACGGCCAGGGAGGAGACAGCGGCAGCCTGCCCGCATTGGTAGACGGGCTCGACCCCTCGGAGATCGCGGCACTCGAAGCTGCTGCCTTGCCGGTGGCCGAAGCATCGCTGCTGCGCGTGGAGCCGCATCGCATCACGGTGGCGCTGCCAGCTCTCATCGGTGACGGCCTGGTGTCGATAGAAATTTACGTGATCGTACCCGACTACGGTAGATTTGTGAGCAACCGCGTGTCGGTTGAAGTTGCGGGTATAGATCCGTGAGGCGTGTTTTACCCAGGCTGCTCGTTGCTTTGATTGCCGTCCTCTTGCTGGGCTCCCCGGCGACGAGCCAGGTTTTCAACGGCGACCCGGTAGATCCGGCCACGGGCCTGGCCTATCCCATGCTGCCCGGCCTCGAGCTGGTGCTGCCCGGACCCGACCTGCGCTGGAACACCGGCGACGAAAGCATCGATACTTCACTCACGGGCGACGTTGACCTCGTGATACGCGTGGGCACGGTGAACTCCGCTGTTATTCCCGCGCCGTCTTCGCCGCTGCAAGAGGTGACGGCCGGTGGCCTGGGGGCCGACGGCGGGCAGTTGCTGCCCTTCACAGTGATGGCGAGCGACGGTTCGCTGCCAGGTAACGTCGCCAGCTCCTCGGAGCTCGACGCCCGCGGCGTGGCCGTGTTTGCCTTCGCTGACCTCGACGGCGACGGGTTCATTGGACCCACCAACTCCGACGGCTCGGCCGACAACGCGCTCGAGCTGCAGGAAGCCTGGGCCTACGCGGCGCAGCAGACCGGCTTGCTGGTCGCCGGTCGCAGCCAGGGTACCATCGGCCTGCAGCTGGGAGCCCCGGCCAGCATGGGCGGCCTCACGGTGGCCCTTTGTGCCGGCGCCTACACGGGCGTAGACAGCAACAGTCTTTTCATTGACGGCACGCCCTTGTTTACCGCCTGGCCGTTCTACCCGCCGCTTGATCCGGCCAGGGTGGTGGGCAACGGAAACGCTCCGCCGCCCGACCCGCTGCGGCCCTCGCACATAAAGTTTGAACCCGGTCACAACTGGCTTCCCCCTCCCGGTCATCCGCTGGTGGGTACCCCCTTTGCTCTGCCCCTCGACGGCAGCTCGGTGTCGATAGACCGGGCCGTGGTCTTCAGCGGAGAAGCAGTAGGAGCCGCCTTGTTCGTGGAGGTCGACCCGACTGCTTTCATGCCGGGTGTTCGCAACAGGCTCAGGCCGGCACCGTCGATAGACGGAAGCGGCAGGGTACTGGTTCTGCCGGTTGAAACGACGAGGCTGGCCGTCGACGGGGCTGTCAGCCGACGGACTTACAGGCTGCTACCGGTTGACTCGCTGGGCAACGTGGCTGACCCACCCGCTACAGGATTGTGGCTTAGACTCAGGGCCAGCGGTGCCGTTGCCGTGCATTCGCCCGATGCCGACGGCGACCGCTTCCACGAGAGCCTGGTACTGGTGAGCGCGGCCGGACTGCAGGTGATCCTCGACGACGTGGGCCTCGACGGTACCGGGCGAATTGAAATAGTGCAGGGCACTTCGGGCGTGCAGCGAGTACTGTCGGTAGCCGGAGCGCTGGCCACAGACAGCGACGGCGACGGTGTTGGTGACGACGGCAGTGGCAGCGGCGTGGAAGGGGACTTTTTCTGCGACGACGAGATCGCCAGCATCGGCCTGCCCTGCGATGACAACTGTCCCTTTACCTTCAACCCCTCCCAGTTTGACGACGACGGCGACGGCGTGGGTGACTGTTGCGACGGAGAATGTGTCATAGAGCCGGACGGCGAAGGTTGTTCGGAGTGTGCGCCCGCGTCCCCGGATTTCGCCCCGTCGAGGTCATTCTCGCGGGCGGTCCTGAAGCTTAGCAATCCGCTGAACGGCAAACCGCAGAGGGTTCGTTTGCGCGCGCTGTTTACGACCAGGACCGGTGGTTCGCTGGCTCCCGACGCAGAACTGCTGACGATACTGTTAGAGAAGGACCAGGTGGAGCTATACCGCGGCGTGCTTGATTCGCAGATGGAGCCTGGCGTCGGCATGAGCCCGCGCTACTCGTACCGCGACAAGGCTGGCCTGGTCGATGGGCTGCGCAGGGTCCGGCTGAAGAACGGCGCCTCGTCGCGCTGGCGCATTTATGCCAAGGCTCGTGGCCTGGGGCTGCTGGCCAACCCCGGCCAGGGTACCGTGCGGATGTCGGTGGATATAGGCGACGACGCCTTCTCGCTGGTCTTTGACTGCCAGTCGGGTAGCGTAATCACCCGTTGCCGTTATCGCCCCTATAGCTGAGATCGCCGCCGATTTCTTTTCGGGCTATCTCCCTGCTCGTCCGCAATCCCTCTGCGGGCGGTCTTTCCTCTGCCAGGCTCGCCCAATGGCCTTATCCAGGCTTACCTCTCGAGGCCCTGTTTCAGCGCGATCCTGTTTCTATTTGCCC
>DBZX01000046.1:14169-17534 GCA_002311335.1 bacterium UBP10_UBA1149 | reverse complement strand
CTACGACCGCTACTGGTTCAACGGCTACTCGCGCGACGGCGACTGCACCTTCGAGGTCGGCTTCGGCCTGTACCCCAACCGGCTGGTGATGGACGCGCACCTTACCGTGGTCCTCGACGGCCGCCAGCACGCCTTCCACGCATCGCGTCGCGCCCCGCACGAGCGCGCGGAAATGAATGTAGGCCCGCTCAGCATCGAAATAGTCGAAGCCCTGCGACAAGTGCGCGTGCGGCTGGCCGACAACGAGACCGGCATTTCGGCCGACCTCACTTTCGTGGCTCGCACGGCTCCCCACCAGGAACCCCGCAACGTGATGTACGACGACGGCCGGCTCATCATGAACACGACCCGCTACACGCAGATGGGAAACTGGAAGGGGCATGTCTCGGCGAGTGGCACACGCGTGGACGTGGACCCGGCGCGCTGGCCGGGCACCCGCGACAGGAGCTGGGGCGTGCGCCCGGTGGGCGAGCCCGAGGCCGGCGCACCCGGCAAGCTCACCACCGAGCCCGGTGTGTACTGGGTCTGGTGCCCGTTGATATTTGACGAGTTTTCAAGCCAGTTCGGCACCTTCGAAGACCGCGACGGCACCGCCACGCAGCTGAGCGCGCACTTGCTACCCGTCTACGATTCGCCCGATGACATTCCCAGCGGAGATGACCCCGGCACCGAGCTCATACAGACCGCTAGCCACCGCATACACTGGAAGCCCGGCACCCGCTGCCCGGAGCGAGCCGAGTTCGACCTCCAGCGACCCGACGGCGAGAGCCTGCACATAGAACTCGAGCCCATGATACGGCTGCACCTGCTCGGCATCGGCTACCAGCATCCCGAGTGGGGACACGCCATCTGGAAGGGTGAAGAGGTGATCGCCGGCGAGTCATGGAGCCTGGACGACATGGACCTGCTCGACTACAAGCACATCCACGTTCACAACATCTGCCGTGCCCGCCTGGGCGATCTCGAAGGCATAGGCACGCTGGAGACCATCTGCTTTGGACGCCACGATCCCTCGGGCTTCAAGGAGCTGCTCGACGGCGCCTAGGAAAGACCAGTCAGCGCCCGCTCTATCAACCACAGCCGATCCTGGCCCCAGGTCACCAGTGGCTCGCTGAGCCCCGGCCCCGAAAGCCTGAAGCTGGGCACACCCCAGCAGCCCGCTGCCATCATGTCCACCCGGTTCTGCTCGACCTCGCCGCGCCAGTCGTCGTTGTCGACAACGGCGCAGGCGCTGCTCCAGTCCAGGCCGGCCCGCTGCACTATCTGCCGCAGGCCCGCATCGCTTCCGGCGTCGACCCCGTGAGCCCACACCAGGTCGTAGAAGGCCAGCAGGTACTCTCGCTCACGACCCTGCCCGCGGGCCCAGTCGTGCAAGGACAGCGCGCGCTCGACCGGTCGACCAAGCGGATCGCTCACGCGACCGAACGGCACCCCCGCCCGCCTGGCCTCTCTCGCGGTATCGCGCAGTATGTACATGCGCTTGGCCCTGGGCACGGCCAGTCCGCGCATCACCATGGGCAGCACCGGGCGCACGCGCAGGTCGACCCCGCTGCGCTCGGCAAATTCAAAAACCCTCGGCGTAACTATCGCGGTGTAGGGGCTACGCAGCGAAGCGAAGTAATCGAGCACGAAGCCCTCGCCGCTGCCGGCCGGCGCCACGACAACCGCAGGCTCCACGAGTGGCTGGCCTTGAGCGCCGCCGTCGGGCGAGCTCCGGCGCAGGCCCAGGTCGCCGAGACGCTGCTCAAGATAGTGCAGCCTGTCCACACCCCAGTACCACTCGCCGGCGTAGTAGAAGGTCGCTCCGAGGTAATGCCCGTGTTTGCCGCGCAGGCGATCCCCCTCGTCGAGCAGGCTGTCCAGGCGCGCGTCGTTTACCCCTGCTTGCAGCAACGAAGCGGCGCTGCTCTCCAGCGCCTTCTCACCGCCCCGCCACAAGGCATCGCTCACCACCGCCGCAGCAGCGGGCATCGTACCGCTATCCAGGGCAGCCGCCAGTGCGCGCGTGGCAAGGCGCAGCGAGCTGTCCGAAGGGCGACCCGCGGGCGCGTCGAAACGCAGCCCCATCTCCCCGGCCACTGCCAGGGCGTCAGCCAGCGAGTAGTCCTGGAGCATTCGCGGCTCGGGTGCCGCGGCCGCACGGGGTGGGCGCACGAGGTGACAGGCGAGTTCCACCTGGTAGCGCGCGGCGAACTGCTCGAGCAGCTGGGCCGTCAGGGCCGAGTAAGGGTCGTCGACCTGGTGAAAATAATGCACGCGATGGGCGCGGCCGAACAGTCGCCGTGCAAGCTCGGACCGCCGGCGCAGGAGATGCTGCGTACGATGGCTGGTGAGCAGGGCCGACACTCCGGGGGCTATGATGCTGCGCAGTAAGGACACTGTGGGCCCCGAAGTTCCTGCCCACGGGCGGCCGAGTCAAGAGCGGGGCCAGCGGCACCGGCAAGCTCCCCCCGGGGGTGCATTCTCCGCGTGGCACTGGCAGCATACGCGGCTTACAGCCGGATCCGTATATAGATAAGGAGCAGCAAGCAGTGAGCAATCCCAGCAACGACCCCATCGCAGCCATCGACGCCTACATAGAGGCGCAATCAATCGACACCACGCAGGCGGACTGGAAAACCAAGCTGTCCAGGCCTGACTGTCTGCAGTTTGAGCCAGGTTGCCAGCTCACCTGGACGCTTGCGACCAACATCGGAGAGCTGGTCATCCGGCTGATGCCCGACGTGGCACCCATGCACGTGTCGAGTACGCTCTTTCTCACGCGCCTCGGTTTTTACGACGACGTGGTTTTTCACCGGGTGATAAGCGGCTTCATGGCCCAAGGCGGCGACCCGCTGGGGCAGGGAACCGGCGGCCCGGGTTACCAGTACGACGGTGAGTTCTCCGCCGACGAGCGTCACGACAGGCCGGGCCTTCTCAGCATGGCCAACGCCGGACCGGGCACCGACGGCAGCCAGTTCTTCATCACCTTTGTACCCACTCCCCACCTCGACGACGCCCATACTATTTTTGGCGAAGTCGTAGATGGCAAGAACACGCTGGCCGGGCTCGAACAACGCGGCAGCGGCAGCGGGGCGACTACCGAGCGGCTGTTCATAGAAAAAGCCACCGTCGCTCTCGTCTGACAACCAGCCCTTGGCGACTAACATCACCACGACCGATCAACAGCTGCCCGACACGATGCAGGCCGTGATCATCCGCGAGCCCGGCGGCCCCGAGGTGCTGGTGCCTGCCGAACTGCCCACGCCGCGGGCTGGCGCTGGCCAAGTACTCATCCGGGTTACGGCTGCCGGGGTGAACCGTCCCGACACGCTGCAACGAATGGGGCTTTACCCTGCGCCCGCCGATGCTCCCGACTGGCCTGG
>DBZX01000046.1:13681-14005 GCA_002311335.1 bacterium UBP10_UBA1149 | reverse complement strand
CTTGCCAAGCACCATAGACCCGGTCGACGGCGCCGGCCTGCCCGAAGCTCTGTTCACGGTCTGGTACAACGTCTTCGACCGGGCGGCCCTTGCCCCCGGTGAGAGCCTGCTCGTGCACGGCGGCGCGAGCGGCATCGGCACAACAGCCATACAGCTGGCCGCAGCGCGTGGGCACCGCGTGTTTACCACCGCCGGCAGCGATGAGAAATGCGCGCGCTGCCTCGAGCTCGGCGCCGAGCTGGCGGTCAACTACCGCGACGATGACTTCGTTGAGAAGATCAAAGACGCCACCGACCGACGCGGCGTCGACGTCATCCTCGACAT
>DBZX01000046.1:13247-13642 GCA_002311335.1 bacterium UBP10_UBA1149 | reverse complement strand
CATCCTCGACATGGTCGGCGGCGACTACGTCGAGCGCAACCTGGCCTGCCTGGCCGAGAGCGGCCGCGTGTCGATAATCGCCTTCCTGCGCGGATCGCGGGTGGAGGTGGACCTGCTCAGGCTCATGCTCAAGCGCCAGGTCCTGACCGGCTCAACGCTCAGGATACGAAGTGACGAAGAAAAAGCCGCCATCGCCGAGGCGTTGGCCCGCGAGGTGTGGCCGTTGTTGGAATCGGGTGCGGTCGCACCCGTTGTCGACTCGGTGTTCCCCCTCGCCGAGGCGGGCGCCGCGCACGCGCGCATGGAAGAGGGCTCGCACGTGGGCAAGCTGCTGCTGTCGGTAGGCTGAACCGGACCCGATAACGGCACCAACGACCCAGGCGGCACTGGAGATC
>DBZX01000046.1:7451-13088 GCA_002311335.1 bacterium UBP10_UBA1149 | reverse complement strand
ACCCACCAGGCACACGATTTCAACGACACGTTCTACGTCCAGAATGGCCTCGATCCGACGAGCGCGGATTTCAGGCGGCGCTTCGAGATCAACGGCGAGCCCAATGGCGTACAGGCCGTGGAAACGGAGACCGACGATCCGACGCGCAGCACGACGCGCGTTCTGCCGGTAAACTGCGGCTACGACGCCGCGGGACAACCCCTCTGCTACCCGGCCCCGCCGGTGTTCTTCGGCGAGGATGCATTCCTGGACAACGCGGCCGGTGATATTGCGCGCGAGCTCGCCAATTTCCGTGCCTTCATCTTCCCCAAGGCGGCCGGCAATCCATTGAGCCCGGCGCCGCCCAACCGGCGCCAGGACAACATGTTCGAGACCACGAAGGGATACGTCGGCGCAAACCCCCTGGGGCTGTGGAGGCTGACCTTCGTCAGCTACACCCCAGCGGCTTTCGTAGAACCCGGTTTGTCGATTCTCGCGCCGCTACACATCCAGAACGGCACCGACACAGATGGCACGCCGATCGTCAAGCGCATGCATGTACTCCTCGAGCTCGAAGAGCAGGGATTGGTCGAGTTCAACCTGCGGCCCATAGGAGAGGGCGCAGAGCCCTGGGTGGTTTGACCTCTTTACGTAGACCCCCGTGGGGGGTCCATTGCAGCTGATACATTCCTGGTAGACACGATCGACCCGGACATCGTAGACCAGTTCAATTGCCTGCAGCAGACCGGCGACTTCTGCCACAAGCTGCGCCTCGAACTGACGCCGTTCATCCAGGCGATGCCGATAATGCCCGACGCGGACGACGTCGTCCGCGTCAACAATCTCCCCGGCATGCCGCACTCGGCCGTCGGGCGCCCACACCAGCGCTTCGACGAGTTTCCGCCCGAAAAGCTCTACGAGATGCACGCGCGGCCGTTCAAGCACAGGTTCCATCCGGACCTGGCCGAAAGCACCATCTGGGGCTACGGACTGGGGCCCGACATCGACGGCAACACCTTTTCGCCGGGGCCGCTGTTCAAGCAGCGCTACGGCGAACCCATCGTAACGCGGGTGTACAACGACCTGCCACCGGAAGGCGCCCCCGACGGGTTCGGCATCCCGGAGATCACCACCCACCTGCACAACCACCACACCGCGTCCGAGAGCGACGGGTTTCCCGGCGACTTCTACCCGGTAGGTGAGCATCACGACCACCACTACACGAACATCCTGGCAGGTGGCGACCCGCGCGAAGCGCTCAACACCCTCTGGTACCACGATCACCGCGCCGACTTTACCGCCCAGAACACCTACAAGGGGCTGGTGGGGCAGTGGTGGCTCTATGACAAGGTCGACTCGGGAAACGAGCGCGATCGCCACCGCAAGGCCCTTCGTCTGCCGAGTGGCGAGTACGACGTGCCCATGGTGTTTGCAGACAAGACCTTCGACGCGACCCCCAGCCACCAGCTGTTCATGGACATCTTCAACGTCGACGGCTTCCTCGGCGAGCAGCTCACGGTCAACGGCGCCGTACAGCCCTACTTCGAGGTCAAGCGGCGCAAGTATCGCTTCCGCCTGCTCAACGTTGGTCCGTCGCGTTTCTACAAGTTTGCCCTCTTCAAAGAGACCGAAGCGGACGAGTCGCTCGCGGGGCGGCACGGCGACCCCAAGTCGCACCGCTGTGAGGAGGGCAGGCATAATCGGGGTGACAGGTACGAGCACGATAAAAGGGAATTCCGTCGACGCTACAGGCACCGGCGGCGCTGCTTTACCGGGGAGTTCACCGTAATTTCCAACGACGGTAACCTCCTGCCCCACCCGGTCGACCTGGAAGCGATGCGCGTCACACCGGCAGAGCGCATGGATGTCGTGGTCGATTTCAGGGGAGCCAGGAGGGGCGATGAGATCTATCTCGTCAACACCATGGACCAGTTCACAGGTGGGGGGCCGACAGGAGTCGAGCTGCCCCCCGACGAGGCGCCCCGGGTCGTGAAGTTCATAGTCAAACGAAGAGTACGCGATCACAGCAAGATCCCGTGGAAACTGCGTAAAAAGCCAAAAATCCGCCCGAGCGAGATCGTCAGGACACGTATTTTCGAGTTCGACCGCGCGACCGACGGCTGGACCATCAACGGCAAGAAGTTCGACTTTACCCGCATCGACGAGACCGTCGTGCGCGGCACGGCCGAACGCTGGATCCTGCGCAACTCGGGCGAGGACTGGGCACACCCGGTGCACATCCATCTCGAGGAGCACCAGATCGTGAGTCGCAGTGGTCTCGCTACAACCGACGACGAACGGCTGTTGATCGAGACGAGCCGCAAAGACGTGAGCGTGATCGATCCCGGCGAGGAGCTGGAAATCTTCCTGCGCTTTCGTGACTGGACGGGGCGCTACCCCATTCACTGCCATAATACCGTGCACGAAGACCACGCCATGATGCTGCGATGGGAAGTCGTAGACCCTTGATGAACGACCGTAAAGCTTTGCAGAAAAGCCGTCGAACCTGGACGGGTACCGCCGGTGTAGTCGCGTGCACAATCGCGATCACACTGGCGATGGCTCTTGTGGTGGTGACTGACGGAGTCGAGTCCCCTGCCCAAGCGGCCAGCGTAACGCCGGACGAGGCGGCGCGCGTGCCGGACGTCCTCAGCCCGCGTGGAGGGCTCGCGTGGAGCGACTACTTTCCCAACGTGGAGCTGACGACGCACAACGGCCAACGGGTGCGGTTCTACGATGATCTTATCAAGGGCAAGGTCGTCGTCATCAACTTCATGTACACCACCTGTACCGACTCTTGACCTCTCACGACCGCGAACCTCGTGCAGGTTCGAAAGACGTTGGGTGACCGCTTCGGTCGCGAGGTGTTCTTCTACTCGATCACGCTCATGCCCGAGGACGACAGCCCGGAAAAACTCAAGCGGTTCGCCGACCGCTACAAGATCGACGAAATGGGTCCGGGGTGGACGTTTCTGACGGGTCGGCCGCGGGACATCGAGCTGCTGCGCCGCCGGCTCGGCTTTGCCTACGATGACCGGAGGCTCGACGCGGACCGGACCAACCACATTCGCCTGGTTCTCATGGGCAACGAGCCTTATGGTTGGTGGGGAACCGCCCCGGGGGCGGACATGAGTGCGAACCAGATCACCAAGCTCATCGAGTGGCTGGAGCCCGGCTCGTACGGGATGCAGGGTCCGCCCGGGAAGGGGTGGGTACACTAGGTGCCGGTGCAGGACGGCGCGCCGGAACCCCGATCCGGCGCGAATCGGTCGCCGCTCTTCCGGGGAATCTTCCCGTGGCCTTGTACTGTCGTCCCGGCCGCTCTGCTGCTCTTGCTCGTCCTGCCCGTCACGACACACGCCTCGCAAGACCAGAAGGTAGAGCCTGACCAGACCGATTCAGGGACCGGGCCCAGGAGTGAGCCCGCCGAAGAGGACAGCGGCAGCTACCGGGCGGGCTGGTCGAAGCTTGAGCCGGGCGTACTCGACGTCCAGGCCTGGGACTGGCTGCAGCAGGATCTCGACAGGATGCTCGACCAGACCAGGGAGAAAGCCCGAAACCGTCTGTCTCCCGAGGCCTTCAAAGCGAAGTTCATTGGCGCCACCGCCGAGTTCCTCGATATTGACGCCGAGGCGACCAGCACCTTCGAAGCTGCCGTCAACAAGGCGATAACCGAGATCGACCAAGCGCGCACGGACATGCTGCGGCAAAAGCCCAGGACTGAGCCCGACCCCGACGAGAAAGCCGCGATGCTCGCGTCGAGGGCGGGCTGGGCAGAGTACGGCCAGGCCCAGCATCGTGCCGTGCGCCACCCGCTCGCCGTACTGCAGGCGCGCCCCCGCCACGAGCTGCTCCGCGAGACGATGCTGAAGTGGCTCCTGCGTCTCGACTACGGAATGTCAGCGGCGGCCTCCCGGTGAAGTACGCCCTGAGCGCCGCCGCGCCGACATTTCAGTCACAACTGAAGCTCGGGTCATTGTTCTTGAGCTGGAAGTAGACCTCCAGCGATTCCAGCGCGGATGTCAGCGGGTTACCCTGGGGAAACTCCTCGCGCCAGAAGTTCTGGTAGGTGAGCTTGGCGTGAGCCATGGTGGGGTCGTAGCCGCCTGCCACACCGTTTCCATCTTTGCAGATCCGGGCTGAAACGGGAAAGTCCGAAGGGTCTTCAAAGGAGTAATGGGCCACGTGGCAGCCACGGCACGACACCGCGTATACGTTGTCGTAAAAATCAGCCTCGTTCTCCGGAGTGCCCACGGCGTTGTCCCAACTTTCCGGCCTCCAGGGCGTAAAGTCTTCCGAGTTGAAGTTGTTGTTGTACCAGCCCTTCACCAGTTCCTCTATCGGCGGCCTGGGCTCGGTGTATTTCACCATCTCGTTGAGCGCCCTCATGTTGTCTTCCTGGGCGCCCTCGCCGGCAGCGTCGGGAAACCGGTAGGTCTTGGGATCGAAGGGTAGGAAGCTCGAGTAATTGTTTCCGTCAGGTGTGATTTCGGCCAGCAGGTCGCGGCGCTTGATCCACGCCGGATCGTTGATGTCGCCCGGCGTGGTGATGCCTATGCCCGCCAGCTCGCAGTTCACGCCGTCGGTCAGGCCTGCAATTATCGCGTCCAGCTCGGTACCCTGGGAGTAGACGCCCGGCCAGTCGCCACCGTGACACGACATGCACAGCTCGGGAACGCTTTTGGCTCCACACCCGTCCAGGTTGGCCAAACTCTGTCGCTGTCCCGAAGCCGTTCGCCCGTCGTAGACGTAGAACTTGGTCATCGGCCCCAGCTCGCCGAAGCCCTCTACCGGGCTGAACTCCATGGCCACCGTGCCGTAAGCGTGGGTGGGATTCACCCCCGGGTTGGCAAGTATGGCCTGCTGGCCTTCGTAGGCGAGGTTGGCGTTGTGGGCCAGGTTGGTGGGGTAGTTGTTACAGAAATCGGTGGTGTAATTGACCACGTAGCAGGCGATCGTGGCAGGGTAGCCCTTGAACAGTTGCAGGTAATCGGGTGCCTCCAGGCTAAGGTTCTCCAACCAGGTGTTGTCCAGGTACAGGTCACCCGCCATGGGGTACAAGTCCCCAACGTCTCGGCCTGAACTGGGCAGAACCAGCCCGCTCGCCCCGGTCAATATCTTCTTAACCAGGTAGGGGCTGTACGAGGTCACCCGGCAGTGCATCTCGCGCCCGAAGCCCAGGTCGTTGCTGTTCAGGTACCAGGCACTGATGACGTCCGTGCCCAGCCCGGTCACCGGGTCGAAGCCGTTCTTGGTCCACCAGTCGCCAAGCGTAAGGCGGCTGCACTTTCCGTCGGGGTCGCTGCCCGGATCGAGCGCTTCATCACAGTTCAGGTCCACGCAGTCCGGGTCCACCAGGTTGTAGTACAGGCAGGCCTCGTTCTTACTGTCGGAACTACCACGGTATTTCTTGGTGAGAAATTCTTTACGGCCGCCCGCCGGCTCGGGCACGTTATTGCCGCCGCTGTTAATGTAACCGTCACCGCACAGCGTGTCTTCGTCCTTCAGCTCGAAAAGGCAGGGGTCAAAAACAAAGAGCTCGTTGGGATCAAGCGGTCCGAAAGTTATCGCCGCACTGGACAAGGCGCCGTAATTGTTTTTCGCCGATACCACGAGCTGCTGGATCTTGCCGATTCCCTTGGGAATCCACTTGGCAAA
>DBZX01000046.1:1601-7334 GCA_002311335.1 bacterium UBP10_UBA1149 | reverse complement strand
CGGCGAGAGCACCTCGCCCTCTCCCCTGGTCACCGTCCAGTGGTACTCGAGGTCGCCCGGGTTGGCGCTTCCGAAGTCAACCTGCACAAACAACTCGTCACCTTCGACTACTTGCAGGGGATCTGTAATGACGTTGCCGTCGGCATCGGTCACGACCAGGCTCCCCGGCACCGGGCCGGCGCTGATCATGCGCAGGTCCTCTCTCAGTACCCCGCCGCCTCCCGCCGCGGACACGGCCGCGGTAGAGGTCTCGTCTCCGCAGTCGGCCACCACGATATAGTCGCCCGCCGACGGTGCGAGAAGCATGTAAGACCCGTCAGATCCCACCTCTACCCGCGCTGCGACTTGTCCACCTGTTACCGCCAGCAGCGAAGCACCTCCACGAAAAGTGGGGTCGCTACCGTTGTAACGCCGGTAACAGGCGGTCCCGTCGGCCCTGAGAACCTTGCCGTATACCAACGTGCTCCCGGCCCCACGCGGAGCGGTGAGGTCCTGGTCCGGCAGGTTCAGCGACCCCCGCGTGGCTTCGAAGTCTTCTGCGGCGCAGGACTGTTGACCTTCCTTTTCCCAGCACAGGCGATAACTGCGGTAGGCCTGGACGTTGAAGCTGAACTGCCCGGAGGAGTCAGTCTCACCCGACACCAGGATCGTATCTGCGCTGCCTGGATCGACAAGCAGCACGGTAGCGTCTGCAGCCCGCAGGGTATCGCCCTCGCCAGCGACGTCGGCAACCCCCAGTGCTCCCTTGACCAGCGAACCACCGCTGGCGTGCTCCAGTTCGAGCGCCGAGGCGGCTACGCCCACGGCCCTGTCGAACAGGCACCCGGTTAACCCCGCCACGGTCTGCCCAGCCGAGCCATCCTGCCCGCAAGCACGCAAGCCCGCGACAGCCTGGTCGTCGCATCTCTTTGAAATTTTTGCAGCCCCGCGTTCCGCATACGAAGCCAGCGAGTGGGCTGCCGTCTGCAGGCAACCCTCTACCGAGCGAAAAGCGTCGCCCTCAACAGTGCCACCCCTGTCCACCCGGTCTGCACAGCGTGAACCAAGACCCTTGATCGCGTTCTTGAGCTGCTTGGCCGTTCCCTTGCCCAGGGTTTTCTGGCAGGACATCGCCTCCTTACCGTAAGCCGGCTGGGCAGGGTCACGTTGCCCGTAGACCAGGTCGACCAGGTGACGGGCCAGTCTCTCGTGCTCGGCCTGCTGCCCCGACAGCAATGACACGAGGCTGCCAAATGCCAACCCCCTCGGTCTCGGGTCGGCCAGTTCGGCTGCAGAGAGGCCTCCGCAACCCTTGCTTATCTTCGCTGCTATCTTGTCAGCGGCTTTTTGAAGCGACCCGGTGGTCCTTGCCTCGTCGCAAGCATTGGGTTGCTTACCCGACAGCTCTGATTCACGACACTTCGACAGCGTCTTGACCACCGATGAGAGATACTTGCGGCCGCTCTTCGAGACGTTTTTCTGACAGGACTGCTGCGGCCTCAACACGCCGGCCGACACGGGCTCGACTATTACGGCCGTCGCAAGCAGGCAGGTAGCAAGCAGCATCGGCAAGCGGACATCGCCGTGCGAAGAAGTACGGGCGGGCAAAACAAGTTTCATCAGCTTTCCTCCGTGGCCTTGCCGCACGAAGGACCCCCCTTTGTTACGACAGCGACTGGTAACCAGCAGCCTGCTTCAATAATCGACCGCTTTCGTGTGTTGAAGCAAGAGTCATGCCCGGATTATCTGACCTCCCCCACCACTTTAAGCCCACTGTTGACGCCCACCGAGTCGTGGAGTCGCCGCTTGCCGCATACCGGGCTTAGCCCGGCGCCGCCCCGATCGGGGGCTACCGACAACCAGGGTTTGCAGCAAGGCGGCCGCGCGCAGTCGACCGGCAAGCGCTCAGGCCGAGCCGGCCACGCGCGAAGACAGCAACTGCTCGACCGCGTCGGCGTCGTAACCCAGCTCGGCCAGCAGTTCGCGTGTGTGCTGGCCGTGCACGGGCGGCGCCAGGCGCACCGAGCCGGGGGTAGCGCCCAGCTTGACCGGCACACCGGTCACCGTCACCGGGCCCAGCGCGGCGTGCTCCACCTCGGCCAGCATGCCGTTATGCCTTAGCTGCGGGTCGCTGCTGACCTCGTCAATGGTCTTTATGGGCGCGGTGAGAACGTCGGCCGCCACCAGGCGCTCGACCAACTCCTCGCGATCAAATGCCCGGGTGCGCGATGCGACCAACTCGTCGAGCTCACCAGCGTTGGCCAGGCGATCGTTCACCGACGCGAAGCGCGACTGCTCGTGCCAGTCGACTTCGAGCGCCCTGCACAGGTTGGCAAAGAACTTGTCGGCGGGGCAGGTGATGACCACGTGGCTGTCATCGCGGGTCGGGTAGATGCCCGAGGGGGCAAAGTACTGGCTGGCGTTACCCGTGCGCGGCGTCACTTCGCCCGCAACGTTCCACGCCGCCAGGCCCGGCGACTGCGCGTGCGCCAACGCGTCGAGCAACGACACGTCAACGCGCTGTCCCTCGCCCGTGCGCTCGCGCACCAGCAACGCCGCCAGCACACCGGTGACCACCAGCTCCGAGGTCATCACGTCCACCACCGGTATGGTTACCCTCGCCTGCTCAGAGCCAGGTTGACCGTTCAGGGAAATCATCCCCGCGTAGCCCTGGGCCAGGAAGTCGATGCCCGGACGACCCGCGTAGGGGCCGTCGGGGCCAAAGGCTGTAACCCCCGCCCAGATGACGTCCCCTCGATGCGCTTTCACCTGCTCGTAGGCAAGCCCGAGCCGCGACAGGGCGGGCTCGCGCACGTTGGTGATGAGCACGTCGGTCGTGGCCAGCAAGCGCTCAAAAACCGGGCGGGCTTCGTCCTGCTGCAGGTCGAGCAGAAGGCTGCGCTTGTTGCGGTTGATGGCAAGAAAAGGCGTGTGTTCGCCGTCACGCTCGGGGCCGAGGTAGCGGCTGTCGTCGCCGCGGTGGGCCTCGACCTTGATGACGTCGGCGCCGAGATCACCCAGCAGTGTGGCCGCGTAGGGAGCGGCCATCATGCTGCCCAGGTCGAGAACCCGCAGGCCTTCGAGGGCGCCGGGTTTCTGTGTACTGCCTGCGCCCACGGCCGGCATTCCTAGAGTATGGCGCCCGACGACTTGAGCTCGCCTATGCGATCCCAGTCGTAGCCCAGGGTTTCGAACAGTATCAGCTCGGTGTCCTGTCCGAGCTCGGGGCCCAGCGTGTTGATCGTGCCCGGGGTACCACGCAAGCCCAGGGGCAGGCCGCGCAGCATCACCTCGCGGTTGACCTCGTTACAGTGGGTGCGCGCGAGATAGTCGTTGGCCCAGGCGCCCTCGTCCTCGGCCAGCTCGGCCAAAGTGCACACCACGCCCGCGTGCAGCCCGGTCTCGGCGAGCCTCTCAACCCAGTTCTCAGCCGTGTCGCCGGCAAACACGCGGTCGAGCTCGGCCACCAGCTCGACATTGTTCTCGCCGCGCGCGGCTTCAGTGGCAAAGCGCGCGTCAGCGGCCAGTTTGCCCCCCGACGATAGCTCGTCGAGCATGCCGGCCAGCTTCGCCCACTGCCCGTCCCGGTTGTGCACGCAAACGACCAGCCAACGGTCCGAGGCACGATAAGTATTCCAGGTCGGGTTGCGCGCGTGGCTGCGCGACACCTGCCGCGAGAACCTGTCACTGCCCGTCGCCAGCCAAGCCTGCATGGTGGGCGCGGCCATGAACAACTGCGCGCCGTAAAGCGACGCGTCGAGAAACTGCCCACGGCCGGTCTTCTCGCGGGCCCAAAGGGCGGTGGTGATACCAAAGGCCGCCATCAACCCACCCATGGCGTCGCCCGAACCCATGCCCAGGTAGATAGGCGGCTGGCCGGGCTCGCCCAGGCGGGTCATCACGCCGATCAATGCCTGCACCGTGAGATCGAAGGAGGGCTTGGTCACCGTGCCGCGCGGCCCATACCCGCTGCCCATGGCGTAGACCAGGCGCGGGTTTATGGCGGAGAGGTCATCGTAACTCACACCCCATTTCGACAGCGAGCCAGCGCTCAGGTTGGTGAGAAAGACGTCGGACTTCTCGACAAGCTCGTACATGACCTGGCGGCCGGCGTCGCTCTTCAGGTCAACCGCCATGCTCTTCTTGTTGCGGTTGATGACCAGGAAGTACTGGTTCCAGTCGCCCACGGGCAGCGCCTTGATGCTCGCCACGCCGCGGCCGAGATCGCCTCCCTTCGGGTTCTCAAAGTGTATGACCTCGGCGCCCTGGTCAGCGAGGTGCTGACCGGCCACCGGGCCCTGGAACCACATGGTGAGATCGATGACGCGTATGCCGTCGAGCGCGCCCGCCATCAGCCCTCTTCTCCTGGCACTACCGCCCCCGGTGTTGCCGGCCCGGACACGACCCCGGCCTCGCGCAAGCGCTCGAGGCGGGCCTCGTCCATGCCGTCGAGCGCAAGCAGCAGCTCGTCCGTGTGTTCGCCCACCGCGGGTGCTTCGCGATGCATGGCCGCCGGCGTGTCCTGCATCCATACCGGGAAGCCAAGCGAACGCTGCCCGCCTTCGAGCTCAATAATATAACGGTTGTCGCTGGCCTGGGGGTCGGCGGCCGGAAACTCGTAGCCCTCGATGACGTCGGCCGACATCTGCAGTTCGTTGAAACGCTCGCGCCAGTGCGCTGCCGACTTGAGCCGGAACGCCCCGTCGAGCAACTCCATGAGCAACACGCGGTTGTCGCCACACCTCAAGTCGTGTGTGGCAAATCTCGGGTCGTCGCTGTCCAGACCCACCAGGCCCGACAGCGCCGGCCACCAGCGATCGGTCTCGGGCATGGTAAGCGTAACCCACAGCCTGTCGCTGGTGGGATACTTGGTGCCGCTCATCGGGTTGCCCGCGTCGAGCCGCGAAACCGGCTCGCAGAAACGCTGGCCGCCGATGGCGAGAAAGGCCTGCAGGTCGAGACTGGCGCCGTACATATTACCGCCCAGCAGGGAGGCGTCCACCGCCTGTCCCTCGCCGCTGGCACGGCGGTGAAGCAGCGCCGTCACCGCGCCCAGGGCCAACATCACCGAGGTATACATCTGCCCGTGGCCCGGGTAGACGGGCGGCTGCCCCGGCTCGGGCAGTATGGGCATCATGCCCGTGCGCGCGGCAGCCAGCTCGTCCAAGGGCGGCCGATCGCTGTCGGGCCCCAGCGGGCCGAAGGCCGAACCGCGCAGGTACACCAGGTCTTCGCGCCCGGCGCGCAAGGATTTTTCGTCCAGCCCGCAACGCCCGAGTTCGTCGGACGACAGGTCGGTGAGAAACACGTCGGCCGTCGCAGCCAGCTCGCGGGCCAGCGCGCGGCCTTCGTCGTTCGAAATGTCCACGGCCACGCTGCGGCGGTTGCGATGCACAAGCGCGCCCATGCAGTCGTTGTCGCCCAGGGCCGGGCGCTCGATGTCGTCGGGAAATTCGCGGCTGCTGCCGTCGGGCGAATCCAGGCGCACGACGTCGGCACCAAAGTCGCCAAGCAACGTGCCCGCCATGGCACCCCAGAAAGTGCGCGTGAGATCAACGACCCTCAGGTCGTCGAGGGCTCCCGTTGGCTGGCTGCCGGCCACCGGTGGGTTACTCTCCTTCCGAGGACCACTCGGCCACTACGGCCAGCGTACGGTCCTCGTACTCGCACTTGTCGGGCAACTCGCGGCCCAACCACTCGCGGTAGAAGGTGTCGAGGTCGGGCAGAAACTCAAAGTCGGGAGGGCAGCCACGC
>DBZX01000046.1:1002-1409 GCA_002311335.1 bacterium UBP10_UBA1149 | reverse complement strand
CTTGGGGCTCTTGAGCATGTCCTGCACTGCCGGCCAGGGCAGCTCCCCGTCCATCAAGCGCGCAATGTCTTCCTTGTGAAACTCGGCCATCGCTCAGCTCTCCTCTTTGTCCGCTGCCGGTAACTCGAAAATAAAATCTTCGGGCAGCCGCCAGAAGGCGCGCAGCTCGTCGCCGTAGCCCGGCGACAACTCCATCGAGCTGCGCCACATCTCGATGACGGCCGGATCCATGTTTTCGCAGGCCTCTACGCGCTTGCGTTCTTCGTCCCACCACTGCCGAAACGGCACGGCCTTGCCCTTGCGTTCGTCGCGCAGCTTCTTGCGCTTCCTGGCGGTGGCCTTCTCGTCTACCGTCCAGCGGCCGTTGCTCACCGCCACCACGCCGTGCACGCGCTCGGCCACGCCAG
>DBZX01000046.1:570-825 GCA_002311335.1 bacterium UBP10_UBA1149 | reverse complement strand
TCCTGCAAGGGCTCGGGCGTCACGAAGGGAGCGATGGCCGCGTCTTCGAGTTCACGCGCCTTGATGTTCTTGGTGATCTGCTGGTCCTCGGGGTCACCGCGCTCGTGCACCAGTGGTTTCTGCGCGTCTATGAGTTCCTTGACGTTGGTGTCGTGGGCGTAGGCCGGGCGGTCGGGCACCGCCGGGTAAGCACCGTACATGCCGTGGTTCGAAATCGTCTTGCTTCGTATACCGGCGCAACCGCACTGGTACTCG
>DBZX01000046.1:0-221 GCA_002311335.1 bacterium UBP10_UBA1149 | reverse complement strand
TTGAACATGTCAAAGCCCACTATGTGCGAGTATCCGTTGAGCAGGCCCGACTTGAGCGCGGTGGGGCTTATGTTCTCGCCGAAAGGCACCGTGCCGCTCGCGCCCCTGAGCGAGATAGCCACGTTGGCGTCGGCCTTGACCTCGAGCTCCATGGGCAGGTTGAACAGGCAGTCGATGTCCTGCTTGGGCAGCAGCACGCGCTTGCCCTTCATGGCAAGGTC
>DBZX01000011.1:10476-10960 GCA_002311335.1 bacterium UBP10_UBA1149 | reverse complement strand
CATTACGGGCGCCGAAGATGAAAGGCTTCATCTTCGGATTCCAACGGCTGGTCTGGTGCCCGAAGTGCACCCCCGCCTCGAGCAATTGCTTCATGCTAACCTGGGTCATCAGTAACTCAGCTGTCCTCCGCGGGCTGCGCCGGATATCGCCGGGGCGCCTGCTATTACGGGCAAATCAATCGGTCTGTTTAACAAATCAGGGCAACCCTTGCAAAGGGTCGCCCTCAGGAATTCATCGAGGACAGAAAATCCGCGTTGTCCTTGGTGTCTTTCATCTTGTCGAGCAGGAACTCCATGGCTTCGACTGTATTGAGCTGGCTCAACAGCTTGCGCAGCACGTACATCTTGTTGATCACCGCGCGGTCGTGCAGCAGTTCTTCCTTCCTGGTGCCCGACTTCATGATGTCTATGGTCGGAAACACCCTGCGGTCCATGAGCCGCCGGTCGAGGTGGATCTCGCAGTTACCGGTGCCCTTGAACTCTT
>DBZX01000011.1:3086-10383 GCA_002311335.1 bacterium UBP10_UBA1149 | reverse complement strand
TCTTCGATGTTGCGGGCGGCGCCGAAGAACTTCTTGGGTCCCCTGAGCGCGTTTGAATCCACACCACCCGACAGGATCTTGCCGCTCGACGGAACCGTCGCGTTGTAGGCGCGGGCCAGCCGGGTCAGCGAATCGAGCAGTATGACGACGTCTTTGCCGTGCTCGACCAGGCGACGCGCTTTTTCGATCACCATCTCGGCGACCTGTACGTGACGCGTGGGCGGCTCGTCGAAGGTCGAGGCGATCACCTCTCCCTTCACCGTGCGCTGCATGTCGGTCACTTCCTCGGGACGTTCGTCGATGAGCAGCACGATGAGCATCGCGTCGGGGTTATTTTCGGCTATGCCGTGGGCGATGTTCTGCAGCATCACTGTTTTGCCGGTACGCGGCGCGGCCACGATGAGCGCGCGCTGGCCCTTGCCTATGGGAACGAGAAGGTCGATGACCCGCGAAATGAACTCTTTCGAATCGTGCGACAGCACCAGCTGCTCGTCGGGATAGAGCGGCGTCAGGTTGTCGAAGAAGATCTTGTTTTTCGAGGCCTCGGGCGGCTCGAAGTTGATGGCCTCCACCTTGATCAGAGCAAAGTAACGTTCGCCGCTTTTGGGCGGCCGTACTTGGCCCGAAATGCTGTCGCCGGTACGCAGATCAAAGCGTCGAATTTGCGAGGGCGAGACGTAGATGTCGTCGGGGCCGGGCAAGTAGTTGTACTCGGGGGCGCGCAAGAACCCGAAACCCTCGGGCAAGGTCTCGAGCACGCCCTCGGAAAAGATCAAGCCGCTTTTTTCCGCTTGCCCTTGGAGCACCTTGAAGATCAGTTCCTGCTTGCGCATCCCCGTTAACCCAGAAATACTCAAGTCCTTGGCAACTTGAGTCAGCTCCTGGATGTTCAATTCCTTGAGCTCTTGAATGTTCAAGGAATCCACTTTCTGTTTGACTGAGGGGGAACTTGCTTCACCCATGACTNNATAGAGCGGCGTCAGGTTGTCGAACAACACCCTCTTGCGGGCCATTTCCGGCTCTTCAAAGTTGATGGCCTCAACCTTGAGCAAGGCAAAGTAGCGCTCACCCTCCTTGGGCGAACGAATGGGACCAGCCACGACGTCGCCCGTGCGCAGGCCGAACTTGCGCACCTGGCTGGGCGATATGTAGATATCATCGGGCCCGGGAAAGTAGTTGGCGTCGGGAGCCCGCAGGAAACCGAAACCGTCGGGCAGTATTTCGAGCACGCCCTCGCCGTACACGTTGCCGGCTTTCTCCGAGCGCGCACCCAGTATGGCAAAGACAAGCTCCTGCTTGCGCATGATGGAGGGACTTTCGACGCCCAGGTTGCGGGCGATGTCGCCCAGCTCCTTGGCCGTTTTTTCTTTGAGGCTCTTGAGGTTGAGGATGGCGTCGTCGACGCCGTTAAAGGGGTCGGTCTCGGGATCGGCCTGGGCCGCCGCTTCGCGTACTGCCTCAACCTGCGCCGCTCTCGCGCCGTCCCTGATATCTACCTCTTCCTGCCGGGGCTCAGCCCTGCGACCGCGGCCAGACTGGCTACGCGGCCTGCCCGAACCTCTTTTTCCCCTGCCCGACCGTGAGGTCGAACCTCCATTGCTGCTGTTCTCTCGTGGACTCATAGACTCCGGTGTTTGTTGGAAAACCGGCGACGTGCAATCGACCTGGCCCAAGTGCCTGATCGGAGCGGGCCGCCCCTTACCTGAAAATTCCCTGCTACTGAAGATACCGGGGGCCAACGGGCGCCCTCTAAGAACCAAGGATTCCGACCGGCCGTTACTACGCTCCCCGGTTCAGGGCTGCGACAGCAAGGTGCCGGTGGACTACTTAAGGCTAGATAATCCCCCGACGACAGTCAAATCCCCCGTCACGGAGTGGCTGCCCGCAAGCAGCTATGCGCCGCGCAGCCCGCGTAGAAGCAACTCAAAATCGTCGGGCAGCGGCGCCTCGATCGACAGCATAGATCCGGTCAGGGGGTGGGCAAAGCCTATTTTTGCAGCGTGAAGCGCCTGCCTGGGCATGGCCGAAAGCAGTTCGCGGGTGCGGGCCGACAAACAAAGCGAGGCCTGGTCACCCCGCGATCGCCCCCCGTACAGTGGGTCCCGGACCACCGGCCAGCCACTGGCCGCCATGTGCACCCTTATCTGGTGGGTCCTGCCGGTCTCGGGCATGACCTTGAGCAGGGTAAGCCCGTCAAAGCTTTCGAGCGGCTCGTAGCGCGTCCTGGCCGGCCGCGAGTGCCTGGCTGCCTGGGACATCTTCTTGCGGTCGCGCGGGTGCCGGCCGAGGGCCGCGTCGATGACCCCGGGCGACGTGACCACGCCCCTGACCAGGGCCAGGTACTGCTTGCGCACGCTGCGACCACGGAACTGGGCCGATAGCTGTTCGTGGGCTTCCACCGTCCGGGCCACCAGCACCACCCCCGAGGTCTCCTTGTCCAGTCGATGCACAATGCCCGGGCGACCCCTGTCACCCGGCCAGCGCTCGTCGGGGTAACGGTGCAGCAAGGCGTTGACCAGGGTGCCCTGCCTGTTGCCCGCGCCGGGATGAACGACCATGCCCGCGGCCTTGTCTACCGCCAGCATGCACTCGTCTTCGTGGAGGATGCGCAGTGGCAGGTCTTCGGCCGTTGGCAGGCCTTCTGCATCTACGGGCTTGCCCGGCGCCACCGTCACCGTCTCGCCGCCGGCCAGGCGCAACGAGGCGCGGGCGCAACGGCCATCGACGTCGACCCGCCCTTCGCGAATGGCTACCTGCAGCTGGGAGCGACTGCCCAGCTGACCGGAGGCCGCCAGCCAGCGGTCAAGCCGCTCACCGCTGTGCCGCTCGTGAACCTTCAATACACGGGGGCCGTCGCCGCTTGCGTGCACGATTCAGCCAGCCTCTGCCAGCGCTCGCCGGGCGTCCTCGATGTCCCGGGCCACCTGCTGCTTGAGCTCTTCGGCCGAAGAAAAGCGCACCTGGCCACGCAGGCGCTCTACGAACTGAACCCCCATGGGCAGATCGTAAAGCTCACCCTGGGGCTCAAAAAGATGCGTTTCGACCACCCTGGCAGAACCGTCAAAGGTGGGTTTGTTGCCCACCGAGGTCACCCCGTCGAGCGTCTGCCCGGCGAGCAGCGCGCGGGTGGCATAGACCCCGTCGGCCGGAACGAGGTCGGTGGCCGGCAGAAGGTTGGCCGTGGCAAAGCCCAGCTCGCCGCCGCGCCCGTCGCCTCTTACTGTGCGACCGCGCAGGATCCACGGCCTGCCGAGCAGCCCCGCCGCCCTGGTCACGTCGCCGTCAGCGACCGCCCGGCGCACGACGCTGGAGTGAACCACCTCGCCCCCCACGGCGACCGGCTGTATGACTTCGACCGAAAACCCACAGCTCTCGCCGGCCTCGAGCAGGGTCTCGGCCGAACCGCTGCGCCCCTTGCCGAAGTTTATGTCATGTCCCACCACCAGCTTGTGTACGTCGAGGGCCCCCACGAGCAGGTCGCGCACGAAGACCTCGGCCTTGATGTTGGCAAAGGCGGGCGAGAACCACTGCACCACCACGGCGTCCATGCCGCAGTCGGCCAGGGCGCGCAGCCGGTCGCCGAGGGTCATCAACTGCCTGGGTGCGTTGTCGGGTCTCAACACCCGTAGCGGGTGCGGAAAGAACGTGAGCGCCACGGCGTCCGTGCCGTGGTGGTCGGCGTCGGCCCTGACCTGGTCGAGTATGACCTGGTGACCGCGGTGTACGCCGTCAAAGTTACCTATAGTCAGGACCGGGCGGCAAAATGATCCCCGGGCCCGTTCGAGCCCCCTGAAAACCCTCATCGTGAAAGGCCAGGGTCAGCTGCCCTGCCCCCTGAGCCTGCGCCACGCCTCGTCGGCCTCGCCTGATCCGGGGTAGCCGTTTACGACTTTCTGGAGGCTGAGCTTGGCGTCTATCTCGTCACCGATAGCCGCGAACGCGTCGGCCAGGCGCAGCAGGGCTGCGGCCGTGCGATCGCCTGAACGGTATGACACCACGACCCGGTTGTACTCGAGTATGGCGCGCGAGTACTGGCCCTGGCGAAGGCAGGCCTCGCCGATCATGAACTGAGCGTCATCGCGGTAAGACGAGTCGGGATGCTTGTGGATGAAATTACGAAATGCCTGGATCGCGCCTTCGCTGTCGCCGGCCTCGAACAGCTCGACGCCCTTGCCGTAGTCGCTCCCCCGGAGAGACGACGGTACCCTCGGTTTTTCCCAGGAACTCTCCGACATGCCGAACCCCGAGCCGCCGGAGTCGGCTTCATCGTCGCCCCAGGCGCTCGCGTCGGGTGCCCGGGCCTCGCCGGCCGTGGCGTCTGCCTCGGCTGCCTCGACATCGGGCGGGCTGGCAGTCCGGCCGAAAGGATCTTCGCCGGCTTTCTTTTTATCGACCCCGGGCTCATCCCATCCGGCCGGAGCCGAAAGGCCGGGCCACTCGAGCAGCCCTTCTCTGCGATTAGCCGCCGGAGCTGCTGCTCCCGCCGCGGCAACAGGCCCTTCCACGGCCACGGCCAGGTTCGGCGGCGACTCAACCCTGCCGGGACCCTCGACGCCGGGGACCGACGAAGCGACCGGCGCCACGCGATCGGCGGACGACTCGGCTCGGTAGCCCAGCTCTTCGAGCATGGCCCGCAGGCGCTCCTGCTCAATGCGCAGCTCTTCTATGGCGCGGCGTTGCCGCACCTGCACCCGCTGCAGTTCACGGGTGCCCCGGTCGCCCGACACGACGCCGTACTGTGGCGCACAGGCCGAAAACAACAGGGTCGCAGTCAGAAAGCAGGGCATCAACAACAAGCGGGCGTTCTTCATATTCAGTCTGTTCCCAGGTCAACCAGTCGTGCGCGCCGGTTGCGTCGCCAGCAATCCGGGTTGGCATCCTTGCACAGGGGGAGCTCTTCTCCGTAGCTCACAGTCGACAGCCTGTCGGAATCTACCCCGAGGGCAACCAGTCCGTCAACAACGGCTCGCGCTCGACGGGCGCCCAGCGCCAGGTTGTACTCCGAGGTGCCGCGCTCGTCGCAGTGCCCTTCGACCTCTATCCTGTTGCCCGGGTGAGTGGCAGCCCAGGCGGCGTTGCGCTCGAGGACTTCCATCGCATCTTCGCTCAACTGCACAGAATCGAACTCGAAGGATACGTCTTCCAGGGGGCCACCCGAGGCCACGGCGCCGATCTCTTCAAACTGGTTTATGCTTGGCTCGGCCGCGAGCTCTTCGCTGGCCACGCGATCCTGGTCGCGAGTGCCGCCGCCCCATCCACCGAACACGCTTTCGCCCTGGGTCGAACAGCCAGCCATGACCAGCACGCACAGGGCCGTTACCGCCATCGTAGCTGCTACCCGCATATTTTCTCGCCTCGTTGTTACACCCATCTTCGTCACCACTCCTTTCAGCACCGTATCCCTTTCAGCACCGTATCCATCTCAGCACCGTATCCATCTCAGCACCGTATCCCGTCCAACACAGTATCGTCGGTTTCCACTCCAGGTGTTTACTATCTCATCGCAGGCGGCCAGACCACGTGGGGGCCGCGTCATCTCCGGGGCCCGACGTGAGTCGGGTTATTATGCCACGGGCAGCGTGCACCATGTAGAGGTCGCGATCGCCAGCGCGCTTGCTCGAAAAGGCGAGGAAGCGTGAGTCCGGCGACCAGGACGGATCTTCGTTCTCACCCTCAAAAGTCAGCTGCCGGGGCTTACCACCCGCAGCGGGCATTGCCAGGATCTGAAAATATCGGCCCACGCGGCCCGCCCAGGCCAGGTGACGACCATCGGGCGACCAGGCGGGCGAGCAATTGTAGCTGCCCTCGAAGGTCATCCGCCTCATGTCGCTGCCGTCCCTCTTCATGACGTAGACCTGCGGCGTGCCCCCTCTCGACGAGCAGAACGCCACCGAGCGCCCGTCGGGAGACCAGGCCGGATCGACGTCGATGCCCCAGTGCCGGGTGAGCCTGCGCGTGCGCTCGCTGCCAAGATCGAGGATATAAAGGTCCGAGTTGCCCTCGACCTCGCGCGAAAAAAGCAACGAGAGTCCCTGCGGCGCCCAGGCAGCGCCCACGTTGACGCCGTGGCGGTGGGCAAGGCGACTGTCGTTGCCGCTCGAGAGGTCGTAGCCGTAGAGCACCGGCTTGCCGCTCTTGAACGAGGTGAAGGCCAACCGCGTAGCGTCGCGGTTCCAGGCCGGCGCCATGGTGATGGACCTGTGCGCCGTCAAGCGCGACACCGCGCCGTCAAAGCTGTACACGTACAGCTCCCTGAAGTGTTCCTCTCGGTCGGAGACAAAAGCTATCCAGGAATGAAAGGGCCCTTCACGACCCGTCACGATCTCCATGACACCGTCGGCGACCTGGTGCGCCATTGCCGGCACCGCGTCCACCGACCCGTTGAGACGACGTCCGCCCAGGCTGCGTCCCGCGGCCACGTCAAAAAACCGAACTTCGACGGTGATGCCCCCGGGCGTACCCGTGTAGCTGCCACCCACGACCCCGAGCACCCCCGCCGTTGACCAGCCTCCGTAGCCATCGCTGGACGGCAAGCCCAGGCCCCGCGGCGGATCGACTACGTTGAAAATGCCCGACCTGCGAAGATCTTCGGTCAGCAGTTCATTGAAGCGCGCGGCCGCGGCCGGCCTGGTCTCGCCACCGCCCCACTCCAGGCCGGGTACCGACACGGGCACGAGCACCGACCCGGGTCGCGAAATCTCGCCCCTGACCTGGGCCTCGGCCCGCGCATTGATAAGCAGCAATACAGTGCAGACCATCAGGATCAGGGCCTTGCCCCGACAGGCGATCATCTCTTTCGAGCCCCCGCACCGTTGGCAAGATCGTCTGAATTGAACCGTATGATCACCTCGCTGAACTCCTTCCTGTAACGATCCGGGGGAGGCTCTATCATGCCTGCGCTCCTGACCGCGTTCTCGACCGACCTGTCGAAGCCCGCGTTGCCCGATTCAGACAGCAGGCGAACCGCGGCCAGGCTTCCGTCGGGCCTTACGCTGAAACCCACCGATACCGACAACCCGGCGCCGGCATCTCCGGCCCAGACCCAGTTGCGGCGCAGGGTATCGATGAGCGTGTTGTAGTAGCGAAGAAACTCAACGCCCTGCAGCAAGTCACCGGTGGCCACTCCTGCAGGGCCGGTGGCAGGGGCGTCCCCGGCAGCCCCGCTCAAAGTGGTGAGCTTGCTGCCGTCTTCGCTCTGTGCGGCAGGTGGCGTGGTTTTCAGCGCAGGCTCAGACGCGGGGATGTTCTCCAGCACAGCGGCCACGGGCGCTGCCTTCTTCGCCACCGGCTCGGGCTT
>DBZX01000011.1:2857-2981 GCA_002311335.1 bacterium UBP10_UBA1149 | reverse complement strand
CTTCTTCGCCACCGGCTCGGGCTTCTTCACGGGTACCGGCTTCTTCGCCACCGGCTCGGGTTTCTTCACGGGTACCGCCTTCTTCGCCACCGGCTCGGGCTTCTTCACGGGTACCGCCTTCTTC
>DBZX01000011.1:536-2807 GCA_002311335.1 bacterium UBP10_UBA1149 | reverse complement strand
TTCTTCACGGGTACCGGCTTCTTCACCAGGGCTGGCGCAACGGGTCCCGCGCCGGAACCGCCCAGCGGCCCCTGCCGCATCAGCAGCGAGCCGGGAGCCGCCTTGTGAATGCGCACGCCGTATACCGGAGCCCGCGCGGGGGACTCGCTCCAGTCGCGCGCCCCGAGGAACACCACCACCGCGAGTATCAGCAGGTGGCCACCCAGCGACAGCAGTGCCGCCCTGATAAAATCGGGATCCATGACGTCACGGTGCAACGAGACCGGGCTGCCTGGGAAATCGACCTGCACCGGTCAGGCGGCCTCGGGGTCGGTTATCATCCCGAGGTTTTTTATTCCCACCCGCCGCAGCTCGGCCATGACGGCCACAACCGCCCCGTAGCGCGCCCTGTGGTCAGCCCTGAGATACACCGGGCGACCCGGTACCTCTTTGACCAGCGCGAGGACCTCGGCCCCCAGTACGTCCAGTTCGACGGCCTCGTCGGCCAGGTACACTTCACCGTCGCCTGTCACCGACACCACCAGCGCCGACTCGTCACCCGGCAGGGGCTCGGCCGTCACCTCGGGCAGGTCCACCGGCACACCCTGTTGAATGATCGGTGCGGTCACCATGAAGATCACCAGCAGCACCAGCATCACGTCGACCATGGGCGTGACGTTTATGGCCGAGATGGTCGACCCGCTGCCGATCTCGCCGCTCATCAGCGACCGGCCTGTCCCAGGAAGTGTCGCTCGGCGATGTTGAGAAACTCGGAGGCAAAGTTTTCCATGTCGCCCGCCAGTACGGCCGCGCGGCGCGCAAAGTGATTATAGGCCACCAGCGCGGGAATGGCCGCCGCCAAGCCCATGGCCGTGGCCACCAGTGCCTCGGATATGCCGGGAGCCACCGCCTGTATGCTCGACGAGCCGCCTTCGCTCAGGCCCATGAAGGAGTTCATGATTCCCCACACCGTGCCAAAGAGGCCCACGAAAGGAGCCGAGCTGGCAGTGGTGGCCAGGAAAGTCAGCTGCCTTTCCATTTTGACCCGCTGCAGGCTGGCCGCTCGCCGCATGGCCCTCTCCACGTTGGCCACACCGCCAAGCTCGGTGGTCAGCGGGTCCGAGGATCCGCGCTTGCGGGTCCGCAAGCGAAGCAGCTCCTCGTAGCCGGCCCTGAAAACCTCGGCGACCGGGTTTTCCGGCAGGCCGCTGCAAGCCCGCGACACCTCGGTCAGGTTGCGAGTCTGCCAGAACATGTCGAGGAAACGCTCGGAAAAACGCCGCGCCACGCGGATCTGCCTGGCCTTGAAAAGAATGACCGCCCAGCTGATTACCGACACCGCGATGAGCAGGTACAGCACACCCTTCACGACGGGCCCCGACCCACCGACCATGTCCAGAAACTGGATACCTCCGCCCAACTCCACCGCCTCAGTTTACTCCCTCGCCGCCGACCGAATAACAGTTCTCCTCAGGCGCGCACAAGCTGCGCCCTGCAAACACCAGCCTTGTCGCGCGGCCCATCCATTATGCAGCATCCCCCCGAAGCCGGAAACGAACGCCGCTGTTACCTTGACCCGGTCTGCCGCGCGTGAGATACGAACGCTGTTTCCCCCACCTTTTCAAACGTTTGTACAAGGCGGGTTAACTCGGGTGCAGGACGATTGCCGCCAGCGGCAACGCGCCTGCGAACAACACATCAGCCAGGAGGATTACAGTGGCAGCCAGGGTAGCAATTAACGGTTTCGGTCGCATCGGTCGTAACATGCTCCGTGCGGGGCTGGAACAGAAAGACTACGAAATCGTTGCGGTCAACGACCTCACCGACGCGGCAACCCTGGCCCACCTGCTCGAGTACGACAGCATACACGGACGCTTTCCGGGACAGGTCGAAGCCGGCGACGCCAGCATCTCGGTCAACGGCAAGTCCATCAATGTCCTGTCCGAGCGCGACCCGGCGCAACTCCCCTGGGGCGACCTGGGCGTGGACGTGGTCATCGAATCGACCGGCCTGTTCGCCTCCCGCGACAAGGCAGCCGCCCACCTCCAAGCGGGCGCCCGCAAGGTAGTGATCTCGGCGCCGGCCGGCGACGTGGACCTCACGCTGTGCTACGGGGTCAACCACGAGAGCTACGACCCCGCCTCGCACCACGTCATCTCCAACGCTTCGTGTACGACCAACTGCCTTTCGCCGCTGGCCAAGGTCCTGCACCAGGAGTTCACGCTCAAGCGTGGCCTGATGACGACCATACACTCCTACACCAACGACCAGCGCATACTCGACCTTCCGCAT
>DBZX01000011.1:0-465 GCA_002311335.1 bacterium UBP10_UBA1149 | reverse complement strand
GCCAAGGCCGTCGGCCTGGTATTGCCCGAGCTGGCGGGAAAACTCGACGGCATGGCCATAAGGGTTCCGACGCCCAACGTGTCGGTGGTCGATCTCGTTTTTGAAACCGAGAAGACCCCCTCGGCCGAAGAAATAAACGCGGCCATGAAGGCCGCTGCCGACGGCCCCATGAAGGGCGTGCTGCAGTACAACGACAAGCCGCTGGTGTCGATAGACTTCAACGGCAACACGCACTCGTCGATCTTTGACGCGCCGCTCACCAAGGTACCTGAGCCCGGCTTTGCCAAGATCCTGTCCTGGTACGACAACGAGATGGGATTTTCGCACCGGCTGTGCGACGTCACCTCGATGATCGCCGGCAGTCTCTAGGAACAGCGGCAGACAGCAGAGGTGAGAAGACTCGATCAGCTCGAACTCGCCGGTCGCCGCGTGTTTTTGCGCGTGGACTTCAACGTGCCCCTGGAC
>DBZX01000098.1 GCA_002311335.1 bacterium UBP10_UBA1149 | reverse complement strand
GCACTTCGTGGGCCTGCCCGAGGCCGCCATCAACCTGTCTCACGGAGTGGCCTACCTTGCGCGCGCGGCCAAGTCGCGGGCCTCGCACGACGCCATGCTGGCGGCAACCGCCGAGGTGAGCGAGACGGGTAGCCTCGCGGTGCCCAAGCACTTGCGCAACGCGCCCACGCAGCTGATGAAAGACCTGGGTTACGGCCGGGCGGCCGACGACGCCTCGGGCAACCTGCCTGCAGGCGTGGCTCGTAAAAAGTTCTTCAGCGACGGCTGACTCTCAACGCCCGGCCAACTGGTGAATCCGTTGACCGTCGTAGTCCACGGCCACCAGCTCGAGCCCGCGCGAGGGAGCGGTTCTGCCGGCGCGCACGCGCTCGCCGTGCTCGAGCAGGCGCTCGAATTCGGCGACTTCCATATCGCCCAACGCGGTGTCGACCATGCTGCCCACCATCACCCTGACCATGTTGCGCAGGAAGGCGTTGCCGCGCACCTCGTACTTGAACAGCCCCGCCTCTTCGCTCCAGCTGCTGCTGAAGATGCGACGCGTGGTGCTCTCGGACCCGCAGTCACTGGAACGAAAGGCGGCAAAATCGTGGGTGCCCTCCAACAGGGCGGCCAGCCGCGAGAGCAGCTCAAGGTCCAGCTCCGGCACCACGTGCCAGGCGCGGTCGGCCTGCAGCGGTGAGTCGGGGCGGCCGGCCACCAGCGTGTAGCGGTACAGCCGTCCGGTGGCCTCGCGCCTGGGGTCAAAGCCGGCGTGGGCATCTCGCAGGTCGCGCAGCGACATAGCCCTGGGCGTGAGACCGTTCAACTTGCCCTGCAGGCGGTAGAGATCGGTGTCTGCCGCGACGTCAAAGGCCGCTACCTGGCCGCTGGCGTGCACGCCGGAGTCGGTGCGGCCGGCACCCTCCACTCGGCAGGGTCTCCCGGTGGCCGTGGCCAGCGCCTGCTCGAGCGCCCCCTGCACGGTGGCCAGCTCGGGTTGCACCTGCCAGCCGGCGAAGGCGCCGCCGTGGTACTCCACGAGACAGCGCGCCCGCCTTGAGCCGGAGCCGTTGGACAGTTCCGCGTCGTCGTTTGAAGCCGCGTCGCTCAGGGTCCCGTCTCCCTCGGCACAGTGCCCGCCCGCCTGGCCGCTGCCTGCAAGCGGTTGAGCGCGTCAACAAACGCGAGCGCCGAGGCCATGATGATGTCGGTGTGCGATCCGTGGCCACGCACCACGAGGTCGGCCTGCCGTACCATGCAGGTCACCTCGCCAATGGCATCCGTGCCGCCGGTGATACCCTTGACCTGGTAACTCTCCAGGCGCGGCGACAGGCCGGTGGCCTTTTTGATCGCAGCAAAACACGCGTCGACCGCACCGTCACCACCCGAATCGGCCGAGCGCAGCTCGCCGTTGACCAGCACGCACAGCTGGGCCGAGGGCTCACCGCCCAGCGAGGACGACACCGACAGGTCCTTGAGTTCGAAGGCGCCCTCCACTTCGGAGTCGTCGGCAACCAGCGTGTAGAGATCCTCGTCGTAGACTTTCTTCTTCTTGTCGGCCAGGGCCTTGAAGCGGACGAACACGTCGCTGAAGTCGATGTGCTCGAGGTTCACGCCCAGGGTCTTGAGACGATCGGCCAGCGCGGCGCGGCCCGAGTGCTTGCCCAGCACCAGCGTGTTGCTCACCCGGCCCACCGACTGCGGTGTCATGATCTCGTAGGTGAGTTTGTTCTTGAGCACGCCGTCCTGGTGTATACCGGCCTCGTGGGCAAAAGCGTTGTCGCCTACGATGGGCTTGGTAGGAGAAATCGTCACGCCGATGGTGCGCGCCAGTAGTTGGCTGCAGGGGTAGATCTGCTCGGTGTTCACGCGGGTGTCTACGCCGTAGTGATCGGCGCGAGTCTTGAGCAACATCACGACTTCTTCGAGCGAGGTGTTGCCCGCCCTCTCGCCTATGCCGTTGAGCGTGCACTCCACCTGCCGCGCGCCGCCCTCCACGGCAGCCACTGTGTTGGCCACCGCCATTCCGAGGTCGTTGTGGCAGTGTGCGCTCCACACGACATCGCGGCCGCCCTCGGTGTTGGCCCCCAGGAAGGCAAACAACTCGCGCGTTCGCTCGGGCACCGCGTAGCCGGTGGTGTCGGGCACGTTGCACACCGTGGCGCCCGCGGCTATTGCCGCCGCAAAAACCTCGCAAAGGTAGTCTCGATCGCTGCGCGAAGCGTCCTCGGCCGAGAACTCCACGTGGTCCACGTGCTGCTTCACCCGCTCAACGGCCCAGGCGGCGGCGTCGACCACCTCGGCGCGGCTCATGCCCAGCTTGTGCTCCAGGTGCAGGTCGGAAGTGGCTATAAAAACGTGGATGCCCGGGTGTGCGGCTCCTTGCACCGCGCGCAGGGCGTCGTCCGTGTCCTTCTCTCCCGTACGGGCCAGGCTGAGCACCACGGGCCCGCGCACGGCCGCCGACACGTTCTTTACGGCCTCAAAATCGCCGAGTGACGCGGCCGCGAAACCGGCCTCGATGACATCGACCCCCAGGGCCTCGAGCTGCAGTGCGATGGCCACCTTTTCCTCGGTGTTCATAGTGCAGCCGGGCGATTGCTCGCCGTCCCTCAGGGTGGTGTCGAATACTCTTACCCAGTCCTTATCTTTCATCGTCTTCGTTCCTGTTCGTCATCGACGGGATACTCTCGAGCCGCGGCAGCCTGTATACCCGCCATAAACAAAAAGGGCCGCGGGTTATGCCCACGGCCCTTTCATTGGTGCCACGAGCGTTGCGTCCCGCCCGTGGCCCGGTCATCGCGGTGTATACCTACACCACTGCCGAACCCACGGACGGGCTTCTAAGCAGTAGCTCGGCAAGAAACGTGTTTTTGACGCTGCTCCACATGACCCTTTGACTGTAGCGCCCCGGTGCCAGCACTGTCAAGCGGGGACATTGTCAAGCCGAAGCACCGTCAGCCACCCTCGCCCGGCCAGGCGCTGTCTTCGTCGTCGCCGGCGCGGTCCGCGTCATCGGCGTCGTCCAGGGCCGACGGCGGCAGTCCCCGGGCCTTTTTCCACGCCCAGGTGGCTGGTCCCGAGACCACGTAGACCGTCATGAACAGGAAAATCACGAGCTCGTAGCGCGCGATGACCAGCTGCAGCGCGAGTATGGTAGCCACCAGCAGCCACAGCGGCTGCCGGCGGTCAAAGCGCAGCTGCTTGAAGCTGGCGTAAGCCACGTTGCTCACCATGAGCAGGGCCAACATGTAGGTGAGCAGCAACAGGGCCACCTGCTTGTCGGGCAGACCCGAGCGCCCGAGGTACTTGTACATCAGCACCACCGACACCAGCGTCAGGGCAGCGGCGGGCACCGGCAGGCCGGTAAAGGCAGCGGGCGACGACTCGTCGGCCGAGATATTGAAGCGCGCCAGCCTGATGGCCGCGCAGATTATAAAAAGCGCGATGGCCAGCCAGCCCCAGGCCCCCCAGGGCATCAAGGCCCAGCGGTAGATGAGCAGGCCGGAGGCGACGCCGAAAGACACGAGGTCACAGAGCGAGTCGTACTCCACGCCGAAACGGCTCGCGGTGTTGGTCAGGCGGGCGATGCGGCCGTCGAGGACGTCGAACACCGCGGCCACGACGATGGCCAGGGCCGCGTTCACGTACTGGCCCTCCATGGTCTGCACTATGGAAAATATTCCGCAGAACAGGCCGGCCGAGGTGGCCAGGTTGGGCAAAAGGTAAACGCCCCGGCGGGGTTCGCCACCGCCCTTGAGCAGCGACACGCGCCCGCCGCTGCGTCCACCGGTCTCGCGCGGGCTCACGGGCTCAGCCTCGCCAGGGCCGTGACGCCGGCCTGCACTCTCTGTCCTGCGCTCACCAGCACCTCGATCCCGGGCGGCAGGTAGACGTCGACCCGCGAGCTGAACATGATCAGGCCGTAGCGCTCGCCGCGCCCCAGGGTCTCGCCCACTTTCACCCGGCAGATGATTCGACGCGCCAGCCAACCGGCCACCTGCACCACGGCTATGCGCAGCCCGCTTTTCCCGGAACCGACAGCCGCGGTTGATAAGGCGCCCGTCGCAGAAGCATCCAGCACGATGGTGTTGTTTTCGTTGCCGTCGGAGGCGGCTTCGCGAAAAGCGGCCCTGAAGCTGCCTGCCTTGTGCTCCACTTCACTGACCGTGCCCGGCATGGGACTGCGATTTATGTGGACGTCCAGCGGTGACATGAAGATCGAAACGCGGCGGGTGGCCCCGGGCACAAGCCGGTGGCCTCCTTCGACCTCGCCCACGAAAACCACGCGACCGTCTGCCGGTGCGAGCAGGGTCGATTCGTCGCCCTCGGGCGTGCGTTCGGGGTCGCGAAAGAAAAGCAGCACCCCCGTTGCCGACAACAGGAACACCCAGCCCGCAGCCTGCAGGGCCGGCCAGTACAAAGACAGGCCGAGCAGCGCCAAGCCAGCAGCGGCGGGTACGGCAGCTACCCGGGATCCTTCACTCGCGAATTTCACGACCCGTAGACGGCCCGGCGACGGTCAGTTGACCGACTTGTCCACCAGTCGTTCGTCGGTCAGCCAGGGCATGAGAGACCTCAGCTCCGCGCCGACCTTTTCAACCGGGTGGTTCTCGCCTTCCCGGCGCAGCTCCTTGAAGTGGGGCAGACCGCACTTGTACTCGGTGATCCACTCGTCGGCGAAATCGCCCGACTGTATTTCTTCGAGTATCTTCTTCATTGCGGCGCGCGTGCTGTCGCCCACCACGCGGGTGCCGCGGGTGAGATCGCCGTACTCAGCCGTATTGCTGATCGAGTAGCGCATGTTGGCTATGCCGCCTTCGTAGATCAGGTCTACGATGAGCTTGACCTCGTGCACGCACTCGAAGTAGGCCATCTCGGGCGCGTAGCCCGCTTCTACCAAGGTCTCAAAGCCCGCGCGGATGAGCTCGGTGAGCCCACCGCACAAAACCGCCTGCTCGCCGAAAAGATCGGTCTCGGTCTCCTCCCTGAAGGAGGTGCCGATGACAGCCGCGCGTGTTCCGCCAATGCAATCGGCGTAGGCCAGTCCCACGGCCTCGGTGACACCCGACGGGTCCTGGGCCACTGCCAGCAGGCAGGGCACGCCCATGCCCTTGGTGTACATGCTTCTCACCAGGTGGCCGGGGCCCTTGGGAGCTACCATGAACACGCCGGTCTCGGCCGACGGCTTTATCTTGCCGAAGTGAACGTTGAAACCGTGCGCAAAGGCGAGGTAGCTGCCCGGCTTGAGATTGGGCTCCACGTCTTCGTGGTAAACATCGGCCGCCAGCTCGTCGGGCAGCAGCATCATGACCACGTCGGCGCGACCAACGGCGTCGGCTATCGAGGCCACCTCGAGGCCCGCTCCCTCGGCCTTGGCCACCGACGAGCTGCCTTCTCTCAGGCCCACGACGACGTTGACGCCGCTATCCTTGAGATTAAGCGCGTGCGCGTGCCCCTGGCTGCCGTAGCCCAGTACGGCCACGGTCTTGTTTTTCATCAGGTCAGCGTCGGCCTCTTCTCGGGTGTAGATCTTCATGCAGCTTTCTCCCTACTCTTGTTTTTCTTAGCGTTCGGGGCTCCCACCGTAAGCAGGCGCCCTCCCCTGAACAGCGCCGCCTTGCCGGTGCGCGCCACTTCCTTGATTCCAAGGGGAGCGAGCATCGTCATGATGGCGGCTATCTTCTCGTCGTCGCCGGTGACCTCGACCATGCACTCGGTAGGCCCGACGTCCACGATACGGGCCCTGAATATGTCGGCTATGCCCACCAGTTCCAAGCGCGAACGGGCGTCGACGGCTACCTTGATCAGCGCAAGCTCGCGTTCAACGTGCTCTGCCTCGCTATAGTCGACAACCTTGATGACCGACACCAGCTTGTTGAGCTGCTTGTTGATCTGCTCCACGATCTCGGCGTCGCCGGTGGTGGTGAGCGTAATGCGCGACACCGACGCGTCCAGCGTTTCGGCCACCGACAGGCTCGATATGTTGTAACCACGGCCACTGAACAAGCCGGCCACGCGTGACAACACGCCCATCTCGTTCTCGACCAGTATGGATATTATGTAGCTTCCATTCGTTGACATGCTTACACCTCCAAGCCCTAACCTGTGATCGCGCCCCGCGCGGCACTCGAAACCAGCCTCGAGTACTTCCACAGAACGCCGCTCGTGTACTTAGGCGCCGGTTCCGTCCAGGCGGCCTTTCGCCGTTTGAGCTCGCCGTCGTCCACAGCCAGTTCGAGCAGCAGGCGGTCGGCGTCGATGGTGATGGTATCGCCCTCTTCGACCAGCGCGATGGGGCCGCCGACCTGGGCCTCGGGCGCTACGTGCCCCACGACCATGCCGTAGGTGCCGCCCGAGAAGCGTCCGTCGGTTATAAAGCCCACGCTGTCGCCCAGCCCCTTGCCGATGATGGCGCTGGTGGGCGAGAGCATTTCGCGCATGCCGGGACCGCCGCTGGGGCCCTCGTAGCGAATGACGAGCACGTCGCCCTCGGCGATACGGTCGCCCATGATGGCGTCCATGCAGTCCTCTTCGGAGTCGAACACGCGCGCGGGGCCGGTTATCGCGCGATTCTTGAGCCCGCTGATCTTGGCCACGCAGCCCTCGGGGGCGAGATTGCCCTTGAGCATGGCGAGATGGCCCTGCGTGTAGACCGGTGAGTCGAAGGGGCGCACGACATCCTGCCCCGCCGGCGGCTGGTCGGCCACGAGCTTGAGGTTTTCGGCCACTGTACCACCGGTGATGGTCATACAGTCTCCGTCTATCAATCCCTGCACGAGCAGCATCTTCATGACCAGGGGTATGCCGCCAACCTCGTGCAGATCGGTAGCAACATAAGGCCCCGACGGCTTCATGTCGGCCAGCACGGGCACGCGCACGCGTATGTCTTCGAAGTCGTCCATCGCCAGCTCAACCTCGGCCGCGTGGGCGATGGCGAGCAGGTGCAGGACGGCGTTGGTCGAACCGCCCACGGCCATGACAACGGCGATGGCGTTGTTGAACGCGGCGCGGGTGAGTATGTCGCGGGGCTTCAGATCGTCGATGACCAGGCGCATGAGCACCCTGCCGCTTTCGGCGGCACTGTCGCGTTTCTCGGCATCCTCGGCTGCCATGGTAGAGGAGCCGGGCAGGCTCATGCCCAGCGCCTCGAAGGCAGAGCTCATCGTGTTGGCCGTGTACATGCCGCCGCAGGCGCCGCGGCCGGGACAGGCACGCTTCTCGATCTCGCGGAAAACCTCGCGGCTTATGCGGCCCGCGCCCAGCTCGCCCACCGCCTCGAAAGCGCTCACGATGGTGAGATCCTTGCCGTCGTAGTGGCCGGCCTTGATGGTGCCGCCGTAGACAAAAACCGATGGCAGGTTGAGCCTTGCCATGGCTATCATGGCGCCGGGCATGTTCTTGTCACAGCCACCCACGGCAAGCAGGCCGTCCATGCTCTGGGCCCGGCATACGGTCTCGATCGAGTCGGCGATGACCTCGCGACTGACCAGCGAGCACTTCATGCCCTCGGTACCCATGGAAATGCCGTCGCTGACGGTGATAGTGCCAAAGGTCTGGGGCATGCCGCCGTCTTCGCGAACCGCCCCCGCCGCGGCCAGCGCGAGGTCGCCCAGCCCGACATTGCAGGGCGTTATGTCACTCTGGCCGTTGGCGATGGCGACTATGGGCTTACTGAAATCGTCGTCGCCGAAGCCCACCGCCCGCAGCATGGCTCGGTTGGGCGCGCGATTGTCCCCCTCGGTGACCGCTCGGCTGTGCCGGTTGGGGGCCTTTTTGTCGTTGTTTGTCATCGTATTACTTCCGGGTGCGAGTCACAGGGGCCTGGGGCCGGCCGCTCGCCGCCGGGCATACTAGTCGTTACCTGTCAGGAATACCAAGGCAGCACCACCACGGACACGGTGGCGGCTGTCGCGCACCCGGGTGACAACGCCGCGCGTGGCAGCGCCCCGGAAAAGCCGTCTGGGCGGGGGCTGGGGGTCGATGGGCGCAGCGCCTTCGACCGGTCAGCCCCGCTTCAGGCAGTCAGGCCGATTGGCTCTGACCCACTTCGCGTTCGCGCCGGTGGTCGGACAGGATGCGCATGACCCTGTCTTTCTCGGCGAGTTTCTTCTTCTTCAGCTCAGCGCATTCCACTTCCTGCAAGTCGCTGAGGTGGTCAAGGCTCTCAAGCTCGTCTACCCTGGCTTTCAAACTCAAGTGCTTTTCGTAAGCACTTTTCAGATCCGCGTCTCCAGGTGTCAGGCTCTCTATGAGCTCTTCGTCTTGTGTTTCCATCCAAGCCTCCCTGTGTTGTTTTGTTTCGTCAGTTATCTCTCTATTCCGCGTCCGGCGCCTTATCTTGCTGGCCCCGATCCCGCGGACCACGCAGCGGCCACGCGGTTCTTGTTAGGCTTGGCCCCGGTAGGTCCTATGTAGGTGGGCAGCGCCTGCCCGGGGGTCGCTCGGTCACCGGTCATGCTACTGCCTGAATCTAACTCCGTCCCCGCTGCCTTGGCAAGCGCAACTGCCGGATCAAGCACTTCACCGGCCAGTCCGGGCATCCTCAGCCCCGCCTCCGAACAAGCCCCGAGTACGGCCTGGGCAGCGTTTCCGGCAACCCGCAGCCCGGCGGGCAGCACCCGAAGGTCAACAAGCAATTCTTCGGCCGTACAGCGCTTGTAATCGAGCAGTTGCTCGCCACCGTCGCCCGACCAGGCGGCCACGTAGATATTTCCCGAGCCCGCGTCCAGCGTTGCCAGAACAGGGCCTTCGTCGCCTTGGGCAGGCTTGTCGCAACAAGCCAGCTGCAAGCGCAGCGACGACATGCCCGTCACCGGTAGTTTGTGGGGCAGGACAAGGCCGGCGGCCAGCGCCAGGCCAATACGAACGCCCGTCCAGGAACCGGGGCCGGTAGAAACACCGACCGCCGAAATATCAGCCACCGCCGCCGAAATGTCCTTGAGCCCCAGCCGCAGTAAGTCGGCCAGGCCCTCACCCCGCACGGGGGGTTCGCAGGTCGCAAGCCAGGGATCCCGATCGGGGGCCAGAAGGGCTATCGACGGTACGCGGCCACTGCTGTCTATGCCGAGCAGCAGGCCTGTACCGCGGGAGCTCACCCGCCGACTATTCGAGAAATGTCGTTATAAACGACCAGGATCATGAGCGCCACCAGCACCAGTACCCCGAACTGCTGCACGAGGTCGCGAGCCCTGTCGGGCAACGGGCGCCCACGAATGGCTTCGTAGGAAAAGAAGGCCAGGTGACCACCGTCGAGCCCCGGTATGGGCAGCAGGTTGATGATGCCCAGGTTAACGCTCAGCAGGGCCATGAAGTGCAACAGCGGCTCCATACCGCGATTGGCGCGGCGGCCAGCTTCCTGGGCTATGCCTATGGGGCCGGCGAGGTCCGACATGGAGAGCCGTCCCTGTACGAGCCGTGAGAGTGTTTCGAGTATCACCACCGACCAGGTCCAGGTGTAGCGGGCGCCCAGTACCACCGACTCCACCGGGCCCACGTCCTGGCGCTCGGACGCGCGGTGCACGCCTATGACCCAGGCCGTGCCGATTTCTTCGCCCAGGTAGTCCCTGCGCACCCTCGACTCGGGCGTTACTTTGAGCACGCGTTCTTCGCCCTGCTCGGAAAGCACCGAGAGTTGTATCTCGCGGCCTTCGCTGGCCGTTACGGCCGCGTGCAGGCCGTCCCAGTTGCCCAACGACTGCCCGTCTATGGCCGTCACGAGGTCGCCGGCCGCCAGGCCCGCAGCCTGGGCCGGAGAGTCGGCCACGACCCCGCCCACCAGGGCCTTGTCGCTGGTGACCTGGTTGCCCCAGGTCATCATGATGACCGTGAACAAGAGGAAGGCGAAGACCATGTTTATTGCCGGGCCGGCCACCACGATCATGGCCCGCTGGTAGAGCGGCCGATCAGGAAATCCCCGGCCCGCCACCTTGGGAGCAAATTCATCGATTTCGCCAGCCATGCGCACGTAGCCGCCAAGCGGGATCAGCGAAAAGCGGTACTCGGTTTCCCCTCGCTGCATCGAGAACAACTTGGGTCCGAAGCCGAAGGAAAACACCTGTACCTCGGTGTTACATTTGCGTGCGACAATGAAGTGGCCCCACTCGTGGACCATGATAACCACCCCGAGAACGGCGATCGCTGCTAAGATTCCAATCGGTGTCATAAGAGGCGGCGTCCGTGACGGTCAGCCAGTGACAAGGATAGCATAGTAATAGACGAAGACTATCGGCAAAACGAGGCTGTCGGTCCTGTCGAGTACCCCCCCGTGGCCCGGCAGTATCCAGCCGGAATCCTTGGTCCTGTAAGCCCTTTTGATCATCGACTCCAACAGGTCACCGAGCTGGGCCAGTACCGACATGACGCCGGCTACGAACAGTGTTTCGAAAAGACCCAACCTGTGCAGGATCAGCGAGTTGACGAGGATGCCGGCCACCAGGCTGCTGCCAAAACTGACCAGCGAGCCTTCGACGGTTTTGTTCGGGCTCACACTGGGCCAGAGCTTTCGTGTGCCCAGCATTTTGCCGCCGAAATAGCCGCCCACGTCGCCGGCCATGACCACCGCGAAGACGAAGAAAACCCAGGAGGGACCGTCGCCACCGGGCAGGCCCCTGATCCAGATCAAGTGCGGAAGCAGGGCACCGCCGTAGAGCGCGCCCAGCAGCACCTGGCCGGCGCTGTTGACGCTCTGGCCCATGTCGCGGGCGGTTGCCAGGGTCGCCACCAGGGTAAGGATGAGGCAGGCCACTATGCCGGCCGACAGGGCCGCGCCCCCGGCCAGGCCACCTGGCACCAGCACCATCGACGCCGCGATCATCATGCCACCTAGGGTCGTCAACGTGGCGGCCCCGGGCACACTCGACAGGGCCATGAGCGAAAACTCTCTCAGCGCCACCCAGGTGGCAAACAACACCACGCCGTTGAAGATCCAGGCCGGCGCCAGGAAAAACAGCCACGCCAGCAGGGGAATGGCCACCGCGGCCGTAAACAGGCGGGATCTCAACAAGCGTTCAGGCCTCCACCGCCAACTCGCCCGTGGCACGGCCGAAGCGGCGGTCCCTTTGCGCGTACCAGTTGATGGCCTCAAGAAACTGGTCGCGCCGGAAGTCCGGCCAGGCGACGTCGGTGAAGTACAGTTCGCTGTAAGCACACTGCCACAGCAGGAAGTTAGATATGCGCAGCTCGCCGCTGGTGCGTATGAGCAGGTCGGGGTCGGGTAGCCCGGCGGTCATCAACGACCCGGCCAGGCGCGACTCGTTTATCTGCTCGGGCTTGAGCTCGCCGTCGCGCACCTGCCGGGCCAGTTGCCTGGCCGCGCCAACGATGTCCTGCCTGCCCCCGTAGCTCACGGCCAGCACCACGGTCATGCGATCGTTGTCGCGCGTCTCGGCCTCCACTGAGCGCAGGTCGGAAAGCACCTCGGGCGGAAGCCGGCGCAGGTTACCCACCACCTTCAAGCGGATGCCGTAACGCATCATGCGACTGAGCTCGGTGCGGCAGTAGCGCCGCAGCAGTTTCATCAGAGCCTTGACCTCCGACGGAGGACGGCTCCAGTTCTCGGTAGAGAAAGCGAACAGCGTGAGCACCTCGACGCCGATCTCGCGAGCGGTTTCGACCACCTCGCGAACCGAGTCCTTACCCTTGCGGTGACCCTGCAAGCGGCTCAGACCACGCGCGCCCGCCCAGCGGCCGTTACCGTCCATTATGACGGCGACGTGCCGGGGCACCCGACCTTCCCAATCAGGCGACACCCGCGACAAGACCGTCAGACGGCCATTACCTCTTCGTCTTTCACCTTGGCAATTTCGTCGACCTTCTTGACGAACTTGTCGGTGAGTTCCTGCACCCGGCCCTGGGCCCCGCGCATCTCGTCGTCGCTTATGTCCTTGTCCGAGTTGAGCTGCTTGAGCATGTCGTTAGCGTCGCGCCGGTGGTTTCGCAGCGACACGCGGTGGCTCTCGGCCTCGCGGCCCACCTGCTTGACGAGATCCCGCCTGCGCTCCTCGGTGAGCTCGGGGATGGAAAGCCTGATGAGCTTGCCATCGTTCGACGGGTTGAGCCCGAGATCAGCGATGGCGATTGCCTTTTCGATGGCCGGGATCGTGGCCTGGTCAAAGGGTTGCACCACCAGCAGCCGGGACTCGGCGACGTTGATCGACGCCAACTGGTTCAGGTGGGTAGCGGCCCCGTAGTAGTCAACCATCACGGCGTCGAGCAGGGCCGCGTTGGCCCGTCCCGTGCGAATGCGACCGAGGTCGTGAACAAAAGAGCCCACCGTTGACTCGAGCTCGGCCTCGAGGGTTTCAATTACTTCGTCTATCAATCCGTTTCCTCCCCTACCAGCGTACCTATCTGCTCGCCCATCACGGCCCTGAGGATATTGCCGGGAGTAGTCGCGTCAAAGACTATTATAGGCATCTCGTTTTCCATGCACAGGGTCACCGCGGTGGAGTCCATCACGGTCAGCCTGCCGTTGAGAACGTCGAGGTAGGACAGGCGGTCGTAACGCCGGGCGTCCTTGTTTTCTTCGGGGTCGGTGTCGTAGATGCCGTCAACGCGGGTGCCCTTCATGATCACCGCCGCGCCCATCTCTATAGCCCGAAGGCTGGCGGCCGTGTCGGTGGTCATGAAGGGGTTGCCGGTGCCGGCGGCAAAAATAACCACGCGGCCTTTCTCGATGTGGCGCTGCGCGCGGCGACGGATGTAGGGCTCGGCCACCTGCTGAACATCGATGGCCGACATCACCCGCGTGGCCACGCCCGCTTTCTCGAGCGCGTCCTGCAAGGCGAGGCTGTTGAGTATGGTCGCGAGCATGCCCATGTAGTCGGCCGTCACGCGGTCGATGCCCATCTCGGCGGCCTTCATGCCGCGAAAGATATTGCCGCCACCTACCACGATGGCCAACTCGCAGCCGGTCTCGCAGACGTCGCGCACTTCGGCGGCCAACGAAAGAAGAACACGGGGGTCGATACCGCTGCCAGCTTCACCAGCCAGCGCTTCTCCGCTCAGCTTGAGCAGCACCCTTGGGAATTGTGGTTTATCGCCCGCCATCGTGACCGCACCGGCACTGTCGAACGGTCAGGTACTCTGGCTGATCTGCTCGGCCACTTCCTGGGCCAGGTTCGCCACCCGACGCTCGATGCCCTCGCCAAGCTGGTAACGCACAAAGCGACTGACCGCAAGGGGTCCACCAGCCGAGCCTGATTCCTTTTCGAGCAGATCCGAGATCGTGAGGTCGGTATCGCGCACGTATTCCTGCTCCAGGAGGCAGATCTCGCGAAAATACTTGTTGATGCGTCCCTCGGCTATACGGTCGAGAATTTTTTCGGGCTTGCCCGAAGCCAGGGCCTCGTTGCGGAAGATTTCTTTCTCGCGCTCAATCTCGTCCGGATCCACGGAGTCGCGATCCACGTAGCGCGGAGCAGCCGCGGCCACCTGCATGGCTACCGAACGGCACAGCTCCTGCTGCGGATCGCCGGCACCCTCTATCTCGACCAGCACGCCGATCTTTCCACCCGCGTGCACATAGGCCCCGACCCTGCCGCCGGCAGATTCGATGCGCACCCAGCGCCGCAGTGAGATCTTTTCGCCCATCGTAGTCACGGCTTCGGTAACGCGGGCCGCCAGGGTAGCGCCGTTGGCCAGGACCAGGTCGTTGACGTCGGCACCCTCGCCCTCGGCAGCGCCTTCGACCGCGAGCAGGGCCTGCCCCAGCTCGTCGACCAGTGCCGCGAAGTCATCTGTCTTGGCCACGAAATCGGTCTCGCAGTTGAGCTCCATGGCCACCGCACGGCTGCCACAGTCCGACACGAACAGTCCGACCAGCCCCTCGGCCGCCACCCGTCCGCCCTTCTTGGACGCGCTGGCCAGTCCCTGCTCACGCAGGGCCTTGATGGCCGCTTCCATGTCTCCGTCGACCTCGGCCAGGGCTCGCTTGCAGTCCATCATGCCGGCGCCCGTGCGCTCGCGCAGATCCTTTACCTGGGCGGCACTGACACTCACTCGCTGCTTCCCTGGGGAACCGGGGTGGTGAGAGTAGTCTCGTCGGCGGGAGCTGCCTCTGCTGCAGGAGCTGCCTCTGCTGCGGGAGCTGCCTCTGCTGCGGGAGCTGCCTCTGCTGCAGGAGCTGCCTCTGCTGCCGGGGCTGACTCTGCTACGGGAGCTGCATCGGACGCAGTGGCTTCTTCGCCGGCCACGCTGGAAAACATTCCCGCGAGATCGGTACCGGGCACGCCCTCACCTTCGCTGGCGGCGGCAAGACGTTCCTGCCGTTCGCGCTCGCCTTCGATCACGGCGTCGGCAATCGCTCCGCAGAACAACCTGATCGCCCTGATGGCGTCATCGTTGCCCGGAATACACATGGTGATGTTATCGGGGTTGCAGTTGGAGTCGACCACCGCGACCACCGGTATCTCCAGGCGATTGGCCTCGGCGATAGCAATTTCTTCGCAGTCGGGGTCGATCACGAACATGACGTCCGGCGGCCTCTTCAGGTTCTGCATACCCTCGAGGTTGAGCTTGAGCTTCGCCAGCTCGCGGCTCATCATGAGCATCTCTTTCTTCTTCAGGCCCACGGTCTGGACTTCGTCGCCCAGCACCTCTTCGAGCTTGCGCATGCGCTCAATCGACTGCTTGATGGTCGCAAAGTTGGTCAGCGCGCCACCCAGCCAGCGGGTATTGACCCAGGGTTGACCACAACGGCGCGCCTCGGCCTCGATGACGGCGCGCGCCTGCTTCTTGGTGCCCACGAACATCACCGCCCCTCCCTCGGCCGCGATCTTACGAATAAAGTCGCAAGCCTCGGCGAACAACACGACGGTCTGCTGCAGGTCTATTATGTGAATCCCATTACGGGCGCCGAAGATGAAAGGCTTCATCTTCGGATTCCAGCGTCTGGTCTGATGACCAAAGTGAACACCCGCTTCCAGTAGTTGTTTTATTGAGATCGCCCCCAAACGGATCCTCCTGATTATCTCTTGGAAAATTGAAATCGTTTCCTGGCGCCCGGCTGACCGTATTTCTTGCGTTCTTTAATTCGTGGGTCGCGGGTAAGACATCCGGCTTTCTTCAATTTCTGACGCAAATCAGAATCGAAAGTCAATAAGGCCCTGGCAATGCCCAAGCGGGCTGCGCCGGCCTGTCCCGAGGAGCCTCCCCCCCTCACGTTGATATACACATCAAACTCCTCGGAATGTTCAGTCAGAACAAGGGGCTGGGTAACCATCACATGTTGGACCTTGCTTTTGAAATACTCCTTAAAATCCATTCGGTTGACCACAATCTGCCCGGTGCCCGGCATCAAGAAAACTCGAGCCGTCGAAGTCTTCCGCTTGCCGGTTGCATAGTACTGAGTTTTGTCCAAGGCTAATTTTCTCCTAATACTAGAGGTTCGGGCTTCTGGGCCTGGTGAGGATGATCTCTTCCCGCATAAACTTTGAGCTTCTTAAACATCTTCCGACCCAACTTGTTCTTGGGAAGCATTCCCTTGACAGCCCGCTTCATCAGCTGTTCAGGATGCTTGCCAAGCAACTCCCGGGCCTGGATCTGCTTGAGACCACCAGGATAGCCACTGTGGGAATAATAGGTCTTGTTTTCCCACTTATTTCCCGTGAGCTTCACCTTGTCGGCATTGATCACGATCAGAAAATCGCCGGTGTCCAGAAAGGCAGTATAACACGGCTTTTCCTTGCCCATGAGAATGGAGGCGATGCGGGAAGCCAGTCGACCCAACACACGTTCCTCTGCATCCACCAGGAACCATCTTCTTTCGATTTCTTGCACCGAGGGCAAGTAAGTTTTCATCCGGGGATAGAGACCTTCCAAAAAACCGTCGAAAAAGTAAACGCAAAAAATACAGGAACTGCCTATCAGTGTCAAGTTCCGGCAAGGCCGCCAAACACTGCTGCGCCCGCTCTTTTCGTTACCGTTAGGCGGTGTTCTTTCTCTTGACTCACACCCCCTCAGCCCTGACCCTGCAAAAGTTCTCATCACGAAGCGACGAGATCATCGGCCCTGTTTGTGTTGCGACTCCGTCGGCCTCCTGTAGGGGTCAGCCGGCGGCTGACCCGAACCGCATGCGCGGCTCATTCTTTACCCGTGTG
>DBZX01000071.1:66488-66702 GCA_002311335.1 bacterium UBP10_UBA1149 | reverse complement strand
TTCTTGAATTTCTCACTGACCTCGCCGATGCCGAAATCCTCGGGTATGCCGGCCTTGAAGGTCGTGTCGGGCTTGAACAGAACCCGCGGGAAGCTGGAGCGCATTCCCGCAAGCAGGGTCGCCAGCGACACTATGCCGAAACCCGACCAGCCCAGCCGTCCGAAAAAATCGCGCCTCGACCACACGCTGGCCATCTGCTCTTTGCCACGCTTGC
>DBZX01000071.1:32068-66430 GCA_002311335.1 bacterium UBP10_UBA1149 | reverse complement strand
CCACACGCTGGCCATCTGCTCTCTGCCACGCTTGCGGCGGTCGGCTTCCTGCTTCTGCTCGACCCGTCGCTGTTCGTGGATGCCGGAGATTTCTTCTGCGCTCAGTTCCTCTTTATCTTTCGCCATCGCTATTCTTCTTCTCGATCTGATCCTGCTGCAGGATTTCCGTCGTCTCCTCTCTCAGCCCACGCTCCAGTCATCCCGCTCCAGAACTTCTGGAGCAACATCACGAGCAGTGCCCAGACAAGCAGGCCCAGCCCGGCAAAGAGGAAGAGCATCCCGATCGGCGGAAAAACCGGTATCAGCAGCGGGCCCACGATGCACAAGAGCACACCCAGGCCAAAACTGTTTACACCAGTGCCTCTTCCTCCGAGTGAATCCTCGCCCTCTTTATTACTCGACGCCCGCCCTGCCGATGGCTCGGCCACCGGTAATCGGTCTCGCACCAGCGCGACCGCATAATCGTGAAGCCCTTCCTGCTCAGCGGCCTCCGCTCGGCCTATGACTTCGGCCAACTCGTCGGCCATGTCTTCGAGCCATGTCTCGACCTCAGCAACCTCGGCTACCCGGGGCACCTCGACCGACGCTTCTCCGGTAGTCGAGCCAGGGGCAGTTTCCTCGGCCTTATCCTCGGCCTTATCCTCAGCCGCGTCCTCAGCCAACAGATCCTGTCCGCCGTCTCCGACTCCCCTGTCGGTTTCTTTACCAGCCACGTTCTATCCGGGTCGCACCGCTCCAGGCTGCGTCGTGCCCGACTGCTACCTCCGCTGAGCTATTACAAACCATCGACCTCGTCAACCATGCATTAGCCAACGTTTATATGTCTAAAAAGTTATTGCGCCAACGCTAATACATGGGGTAGGACTTGAGTATGTCAGCAGCAGGGCCTTCGTATTACCTGCGCCTGCTCGCAGCGCTTGGCAGCCACTACTGCCCGGCCTGTTTCTCACCCGCTGATTTCGCAAAACAGTCCCGGTGTTACGGCGCCTGCTCTACCAGGGCGCGCATGGCTCCGCTGCTTCCATGCCACCCTGCCATCCTACGGGCGGGCTTCGTAGACCTTTACGAAGCTGAACCCATGCCAGGCCTTTCGGCCTCCCTGCGGGCATTCAAATACGGCGGCCTGCGCAGCAGGGGCCGGGCCTTGTGCCTGCTGTTTGCCGCCGCGGTGGCCGACTGGGCACCGGCGATAGACTTCGTGGTGCCGGTAGCCTCGGTACCCGAGCGCCAGAAAACAAGGGGCTTCAACCAGGCCGGCTGGCTTGCCTGCTCTGCCGCGCGAGCACTGGCCGTCCCCTGCCGTACCACTCTGCTGAAACGCAGGCCTGGACAGGCCCAGGCCCGCAGCAGCGGGGCCCAGCGGCGCAGCTTACACGGCCAGTTCTACTGCCCACGACAAATGCCCACCGGGGCCCGGGTACTGCTGGTCGACGATGTCTGCACGACGGGCGCGACCGCCGGCGACTGCGCCCAGGCACTGGCCCGGGCCGGAGCTGGAAGCGTGCACTTTGCCTGCCTGCTGGCCACGCCAGCGACGCGATCCGCCACGAGAATAGAACCAGCGTGTCTTTGACTACTCGCGGCCGCTCCGATAATCGCGGCACGTGGCTTCTGCAGGCTCGCACACTTACCGAAGCGCAGGCGTTGACGTCGCGGCGGCTGACAGGCTGGTAAAACGAATCGCCGCGCTAGCGGGGTCCACCCGCACGGCAGACGTTCTATCGGGCGTTGGCCCCTTTGCCGCCGCCGTCCGTGTTCCCTCCCGCTACCGCAAGCCGGTGCTGCTGTCCTCGTCCGACGGCGTGGGGACCAAGCTCGAAGTAGCCATACTGGCCGGCCGCCACAACAGCATAGGCATCGACCTCGTGGCGATGAACGTGAACGACTTGATCACGGCCGGGGCGAGCCCGCTGTTCTTCCTTGACTACCTCGCGGCGGGCAAGCTGGCGTCTATCGACGCGGAATCGATCATTGCTGGCATCGCCGAAGGCTGCCGGCAGTCGAAGGCCAGCCTGGTCGGCGGCGAGACGGCAGAAATGCCCGGCTTCTATCCCGACGGACACTACGACCTCGCGGGTTTCTGCGTAGGCGTCGCCGAAGAGAAAGACCTCATCGACGGGAGCGCTGTGCGAGCGGGCGACGTGCTCGTGGGCTTGCACTCATCGGGCCTGCACAGCAACGGCTACAGCCTGGCGCGCAAGGCACTGGGTGTCACCAACCGACGCTCTCTCGGACGCTTTCGCCGCGAGTTGGGGCGCAGCCTGGAAGACGAGTTGCTCGAGCCAACCCTGGTTTATGTTCGACCGGTACTGGGTGCCCTGGCGAGATTTCGTATCAACGCGATGGCACACATCACCGGCGGAGGACTGACTGGCAACCTGCCGCGGGTTCTGCCCGAGGGAGTCTCCGCGGTGGTTGATCGCGACTCCTTTCCGTCCCTGCCGATATTTGAATTGCTCGCCAGCAAGGGAGGCGTCTCTCGCGCGGAGATGGATCGTACCTTCAACTGCGGCATCGGTTACGTGATGGTCGTTGCAGCCAGCCAGGCTAAGCGCCTCGTTACCTACCTGCGCAGGGCGCGCTGCGGGGCGTCGATCATGGGAGAAATCATTCCGGGCAAGCGAAGCGTCCGCTATCGCGGCAAGCGATGAAGAAAGCCTTCCGCATAGGAGTAATGGCCTCGGGTAGCGGCACCAACTTTGGCGCCCTGGCCAAGGCTTGCGCCGATGCTGATTTTCCGGCGACCATAGGCCTGCTGCTGTGCAACAGGCCTGGGGCGGGAGCCCTGACCATCGCCGAGGAGTTTGGCCTCCCCACCGCGGTGCTTGAACAAGCCGACTACGACGACCGAAAGTCATTTGATGCGGCCGCGGCCGGAGAATTAAAATCAGCGAAAGTGGACCTCGTAGTCATGGCCGGCTTCGACCGGCTGGTCACGCCTGCCCTGCTCGACGAATTCCCCGGCAGGATAATCAATATACACCCGGCTATTCTTCCGGCGTTTCGTGGTGCCGAAGCCCAGGCGCAGGCCGCCGAGTACGGGGTCACCCTGGCAGGTGCCACCGTGCACTTCGTAGACCGGGACGTAGACCACGGCCCTATCATCGTACAGGCCGCGGTCCCTGTACTGGCCGGTACCGACGTCGCCACGCTGAGAAAGCTCGTGCTCACCGAAGAACACCGCATCCTGCCCTGGGCGGTAAAAGTACTTGCCCAGGGCAGGGTCAGCGTAGATGGCCGGGTGGTAAAGATAAGCGGGGCGAGCCTTCCATCAAGCGCCCTGACCAGCCCCGACGTGGATGCTTGATCACCGCCGGCTGTCGGCGGGATAGTAGAACCTTCCCAGGCGGTCGCCCGGCACCCCGGCAAGGTAAAGCAACTTGAGCGACCACATGAGCAGTGTCGTCCGCAGCAGGCCCCGCTGTGTCCATCTCCGCGACGAAGTGACAACCCGGGACAGGGGAACCGACATCGCGGCCATGCCCCTTAAACGTCGCGACAATCCGATGTCTTCAAAGAGGTAGCGTTCCTGGTAACCACCGGCCTCGTGAAACAAGTCCTTCCTCGCAAAGATCGCCTGGTCCCCCGACGCGCTCCTCGTCAACCTGGAGCGATGATTGATAAGAAAAGCGATCAGCCTCAAAACGGCTCCCGCTTGATCGAAATCAATGTCAAAGCGTCCCCAGCCGGCCCCTGCCCCGCTTGAATTCTCACTGGCCAGGAGCCGACCAACTTCGTCCTCGAAACCCGGCGGGAGCATGGTATCGGCGTGCAGGAAGAGCAGGACCGGGCTTGTCGCGGCGTCGGCCCCCAAGTTCATCTGCAGGCCCCGGCCCCTGGGTGCTGTCACCACGAGCGCACCCGCGCGCTCGGCCCGCAGGCAGGTCCGGTCCTCACTGCCTCCGTCCACAACTATTACCTCGGCCGCTGCCGAAGCGCAGCGCACGACAGCCCCGATTGACCCTTCTTCGTTCAGGGCCGGGATAATAACGCTGATCGGCAGGCACGCCGAGCTACCACCACCCAGGGAAGCACCTGCAATGCGGGTCTTCGTCACCGGGTTGTCGCCCCCGGATGCTTTGATGCCTGTAGCGGGACTGCTAACATCCCCACGTGGCAGAAAAACAATGGTTCACTATAGTCGCGATCGGAAGAGATCGTCCCGGGATCGTAGCCGACCTCGCGCAGTGCGTTTACGATTGCGGTTGCAACCTCGAGGACACTGCCATGACAGCCCTCGGTAAGGAGTTCGCCACGCTGGTGCTCGTCAGCGGCACATCTGATTCGACCGGGGAAACCCTCGCGACCGCGGTCCGGCGCCTCGAGTGGGAACGCCACCTGACCGTCTACCTGCGACCGCTGGACGAAGCCCCCAGCAATGCGACCCCCAGCGACGAACCCCAACTGCGACTGCGGGCCGTGGGCGTAGACAAGGCGGGCATCGTTGCCGGCGTTGCGCGGGTGCTCGCCGAACGCGAAATGAGTATTAGGGACCTGCGCGGTCATGTATCACCTGCTCCGCAAAGCGGCACTCCTATCTACACGCTCTCGGTGCTGGTCGATGCCCGGGGCACCACTGCCGCAGAGTTGGAGCAATTCTTTGCGGCTGTATCAGCCCGCCTCGAAGTCGAGATCACCGCCAGCGCGGAGCCCTCGCCGGGCGCGAGCTGAAGTTTTCAGTCGACCTTGCCGGGCCTGAACAGCACCTTGCTCTCCGACGCCACGAGTTCATCGTTTACAAACAGGCTGACCGCCTTGGTCAGGGTGCGCGCCTCGAGTTCCTGCCCACGGCGCCTCACGTCCTCCAGGCCGTCCTGCCCCACGTTAATGTTAAACACGTCCTGCAGGATGATCGGCCCCTGGTCGAGATCCTCGGTTACAAAGTGGGCGGTGCAACCACACACCCTGACGCCGGCCTCCCAAGCCTGGCGGTACGCCTTGGCCCCCGGGTAATAAGGCAGCAGCGAAGGGTGGATGTTGACCATCTTGTTGCGATACCTGGCAACGAGATCCGGAGGTACTACCTGCATATAGCGCGCGAGCACGACGAGGTCCGGTTCGACGGCGTCGAGCTGGTCGCCGAGAAACTTCATGTGGGCTTCCTTGTCGGTTGAGGGAAAGTACCTGAAAGGCAACTGGTATTGCTGGGCGAGCGGCTCAAGGTCCTGGTGGTTGGACAACACCAACGAAATATCAGCGTCCAGGTCTCCCGAGCGGTGGGCGGCCGCGAGAGCTTGCAGGCAGTGGGGCTCGCGCGAAACCAGGATGGCGATCTTCTTCCGGGACCGCTCGCCGTGCAGCCTTACGCTGACGTCCATGTCGAGCTCTTCGCCGATCTGCTTGAGGTCAAGAACCAGTGAGTCGAGGCTTCCTGACAGGTCGGCGAGATCCACGAGCATGGTCATGATGAACATACCCTCCATCACGGTCTGCTCGATGTTCTCTATGTTGACCTGCCACTCGGCCAAATAAGTCGACACTCGGGCCACGACCCCTTTCTGGTCACGGCCGAGTACTGAGATTACCGCTGGATTAGCAGCCATTGAACGAGCTTAACCAGACAATGAGTGGCTCGCAAGTTTTACCGTGCCTGTAGATCGAGGCTGGCTGCCGGAATGGGCGCCTCGCGGGGAGAAAAAGGTGCTGCCGCACCCCGGGGTTGCGTCGTCCAGCAAAATTCGCTCGGACGCCCGGGGCGCGACAGCCAGGGGAGACTTCAGCCGATCTGTCCTTTCCAGCCTCGGCGCGAGTAGATCCTTTCTCGCCTCAGGCCAGGTCCCGCGATTTCGCCCGGAGCGCCACCGAGGGCAAGTTTCTTCATTCGCCGCAACCCCTTGCGTATGTACTCAGGATCAATCCTCAGCGAAGTACATATGTTCTCAAAGGAGAAAGCCGAGTCCGTGTCCTGGCTGGCTATCCAGCTATCGACCTCAAAGAAGCGATGCCTCGCTTCAGGCCGTGGCGAATCCAGACCCGCCTGGAAGGTAACAAGGGCCTCCTCCAGTACAGCGAGCATGAGGCGATTGGCCGGCTCGGAACAGACTTCTGAACAATCCCGTTCTACCGGTACGAGTTTCAATGCCTGGCTTCCATTCATGGCTACTGTTCCTCCTGGTTGAAAGGCCCGCGCTCCCCTCGCGTTGCTTCCTTCCTCTCTGCTTGCAGCCTACTGCTGAGCCCTGGCCTCGGTCAACGAAATATAGTGCCCTCGGCAACTTTTTCGCCCCGAGGCACTAAGACCATACGATTGCGTGTATGAGTTGGGAACAAACTGTAATGCTTTGCGATGTCGCAGAGCACCTGCCCTGTTCGCTGACGACTACACGTGGGAGTGAACTCAATCCCTCGCGGCAATTAACTCGATTCAAAACGCGAACAAGACCCACGCATTATGAATCTGATTCGGAGCGAGCGGAACCTGGCTTATATCCCTTGGATTCGGGCTTTTCAGGCCAGCGACTTGCCCCCCTCCCGGCTCGGCTGCTAGACTGTCTTGTCGGCCTGCTATCACCCCTCGGGCCCATATCCGGCGAAAAGAGACCAGCTTTGAAGGACCACCACCAAGTCGCCCACTCGCGAGGCGTAGTATTTTCAGCCTTGACGACGCTGCTTTGGGCCTCCCTGTTACTGGGGGCCCTGCCCGCCCAGGCCTCCAGCGAGGAGGATCCCCTTTACCGTGCCCGCCGCTACATACGAGCGGCCGAGCTCTGCAATTCGGTGCAGTTGAAAGACCGCCTGTACCGCGAAGCGGAAGAACTGGCGAGAGAAGTCCTGCTCGAAAACCCGAGGGAAGCCGATGCCCACTTCCTGCTGTTTGCCTCGGCTGGCAGCAGGGCCATGGCTAAAGGCCCGGGGCTTTCGACCGTTATCAAGATGTCGCCATTGAGACGCCACCTCGACACCGCGCTGGAAATAAATCCCCAGCACGCGCACGCCCTGAGCGTGAAAGGTGGCATTCTACTGCGACTCCCCCGACTGCTCGGTGGCAATCTCGACAAGGCGCTCTCCTATCTCAAGCGCGCGGTTGAACTCAACCCCACCGGCGCCAACACCAGGCTGTCACTCGCCAGGGCTCTACTGAAGAAGGGCGACCGCAACGGGGCCAAGCTCAACGCCCAGCTCGCCGGCCACTACGCGTGCCTGACCAAGCGAACCCCGGTACTGGTTGCTGCCGACAAGCTCTTGAATTCGCTGGCTGGCAGCTCAACCTGAGGGCCCAGGCAGCGGACAACGACCCCGCGATGGACACCGGCGACACCTTCGCTCAGCTCGTCCGCCTCATGCACCGCCTGCGCGCTCCAGGCGGTTGTTCCTGGGACGCAGAGCAGACCCACGAATCGCTGAAGCCCTACTTCGTGGAGGAAACCTACGAAGCTCTCGAGGCCATCGATTCGGGCTCCGACCTTGGACTGCAGGAAGAACTCGGCGACGTCCTGCTGCAGGTTCTTTTCCATTCGGAAATCGCTGGAGAGAGGCGCGCCTTCACGATCGATGACGTAGTGGAAGGTTTGAGCTCCAAGCTCATTCGGCGACATCCCCACGTCTTTGCAGACGGCGACGCTGAAACCCCCGAAGAAGTCGCCCGCAACTGGACCCGCCTCAAACTCGAAGAGCGAAAAGCCTCAGCCGCCCCAGGTCAGCAGCCCTCAGTTATCGACGGGGTTCCAGCCGCCCTTCCCACCCTGCTCAAGGCCCATCGCCTCGGAGAAAAGGCCGCGGGCGGCGGCTTTGACCGGGCGAGCGCAGACGATATGCGCTCGCAGGTCGACACCGGGCTCACGCGCCTCGATGCCGCCCTCACCGCCGACGACGACCAGCAAAGCGAGCTCATCATAGGCGAGCTACTGTTATCGCTCGTCGACCTGTCGCGCAAAATCGGTGTAAACGCAGACACGGCGCTGGCCGGGGGCCTGCGTAGATTTGAAAAGCGCTTCCGACTCTTCGAGGCACGCTTTGCCGGCCGCGAAGTCAGCGACATAGACGCGGGCGAATTGGAAAACGCCTGGAAGAAAACCGACGATCAGGGTTGACGAGGCCCTGACCGGACGCGATCTATCATGGAGCGCGTTACCTCGCTTCCCAGCAAAAACGACACCGCCATGTAGCAAGCGCCGCCGGCGGCCACCAACAAAGGCAACGCCGTCAAAGCTCCCCCCGGCAGCTGCGCGACCAAGGGCTTCGCGACAGCGAGCACCGCGCCCATGACCGCAGTGGCCACGAGTTGAACCATCAGCTCGCGGTTAATAATCCTTCGGCCAAAACCTGGAAACTGCCGGACCACGAAAAAGAAGAGGACCGCCGCGTTGCATATTGAAGCCAGCGCCGCCCCGAGGGCGAGGCCCGCGTGGTCGAAATCGGCCACGCCCATGAACTCGACCGCGCCGGCCAGGGCCTGCCCCCCCCACCAGTCCACGGGCCTGACGGCAGGCCCCATGAAAGCGACGTCAAAAACTACGTTGGCCACCAGTGCGACAACGGCCGCCATTACCGGCAGCGATGGTTTCTTCATGGCGTAGAACACGTTGACGAGTACACGGACTGAAGCCACGCCAAGTAGCCCCAGGCTGCTCGCGCGCAGCGCGAGAGCGGTGGCCGCGGTGTCAGCGGGAGAAAACTGCCCGCGCTCAAAAAGAGCACCCACTATCTCCGGGGCCAGCAGCCACATAGCCAGGGCCGCGGGGATACACAGAGACCACGCCATTTGCAGCGACCAGGCCAGGCTGGCTGCCATGCCCCGGTTATCACCGACCGCCGCCTGCTCACTCAAGCGCGGCAGCGCGGCCGTTCCTATGGCGACGGCGATTATGCCCAGTGGAAACTCAAATATTCGATCCGCGTACCAGAGCCAGGATACGCTGCCCTCCTGGAGCACCGAAGCCAGGATGGTCGATACCAGCACGTTGACCTGGTAGACGGCTGCGCCAAAAACTGCGGGGCCCAGGAGCACACCGACCTGCCTGACAGCCGGGTGGGTCGGTCGCCACGAAGGCACTGGGTTTATCCCCTCCTTCAGCAGCGACTTGATCTGTACAGCGAACTGGAAAAACCCGCCTACGAGGACCCCCACGACCAGGGCCATCACCGCTGGTACAAGCCTATCGGCCAAGGCAACCGCGGCGATGATAATGCTGATATTCAACAGCACCGGGCCGATGGCCGGCGCGGTAAAGCGGCGATAAGAATGCAAGGCGCCCATGGCCCAGGCGGCCATTCCCACCAGTAACAAGTACGGGAACAGCGCCCTGGTAAGCATCACCGCCAGTTCAAACTGGCCCGCATCGGCCGAGAAACCCGGGGCAAAAACCGAGACCACTTCATCGGCAAAGAAGACCCCAGCCAGCGTCAGTAAAAGCAGGCCAAGCAATGCGGCGCCGCCCACAGCAGCTATGGCGCGATTGCCCTCAAGCCTCCCTTGCCCGCGGATAATCCCACTGAAAACAGGAACGAAGGCTATACTTGCCGCCCCTTCGGCCGCTACACGGCGAAACAGATTGGGGATACGAAAGGCGACGAAAAACGCGTCCATACCACCAGAAGCGCCAAAAAGGCCACCCAGAACGATATCCCGCGCGAGACCGGATACCCGGCTCACCGCGGTCAACGCCCCCACCCTGACAGCGCCGCCTGCTATTGCGCTCGCAGCGTCGCTGGCCGCCTCGCCGCTGGCTTGACCGGACCCGTCGCGCTTGTTAATGTCTGCGATTCCGGTCACCTCGGGGCCTGTTTACAGGGCCGCTCCAGTTCGCGGCAGAAGCCGTTTTCTCCGAGGGAGCCCGTTTCGCTAGAGGAGTCATAGTGGCAAACCACAAATCAGCACTGAAGCGTCACCGTCAGTCTTTACGCCGCCGCACGGCCAATCGCGTGGTTCGTAGCCGTGTTGGCACGGTTGTGCGCCGCCTGCGCGAAGCCATCGCCGCCGGCGACTCGGATACTGCCAAGCGCGAGCTGGTAGCGGCAGAAAGTATTCTCGGTAAAGCAGCCGGCAAAGGGGTGCTCCACCGCTCGACCGCCTCGCGGCAGACGTCGCGCCTCGCTCGACAGGTCGCCAGGATCTCAAGCAACTAGTCCCCGTCCGCACAGGCCGCGCTGAGACAGACCGGCAGTATCCCCCCGGGGGTGCCCCCCCCGGGCCGTGCGCCGCAGCCTACCAGCGCTCATTTTCCCCCGTTACTCTCAGGGCCGTGTTTCTCCCCGCGAGACTTTCGCCCTCACTGTTCCGACAGCATCCAGCGGATACACGATCGACAGCGATGACATTACCGCGTCGACCAGGTCCTCCACGAGGCCATCGACAGCAGCGGCACGGGTGTATACACCCAACTGCACACCATCGAACTCTGCCAGGTCCCCAGCCGCAAGCTTGCGGTCAGCGACAAAAGCCGCACTGCTGGCGACGATGGCATCGCGTACGGCCGGATGGCCTCGCGAAACCGACAAGTCCCTTTCCATCAGTGTGTCCCCGGCCCGGTTCTTCATCAGCACCCCGACCCTGAGCGTAGTGTCGTAGTCCAGCACTTCGTCGAACTGGTTGAACGCCACCGGCTGGCTCCGGTATCCAGACACTGTGAGCTCAATAATAGAGTCCGCGCGAAGCGGTGAGTCGACGACACCAAGACGTCCCTGCCTGCGAAAACGAACCCGCAATTCCCGGCGCAGCTTGTCCGCGAGAACAGGATCGCCCTCGTCGTCGACAACCTGGGCGACGTAGACGCTACGCACGGAATCAGGCAGCGCGGCTCCCGGCCGCAGCACCGTGTAACCACAAGCCGACAGCAGGATTGCCGACGTGCAAGCCGCCACCAACAAGAGCAGCCGATCAGCCCTGTTGTTCATATAACCACGTTTACCAGCCGGCCCGGCACAACGACCACTTTGCGGGGATCGGCGCCGTCGAGGTAAGCAGCGACCCTCGAGTCGGCCAGGGCCAGGCGTCCCAGCTCATCCCTGTCGGTATCGGGTGATACTTGTATCCGGGACCGTATTTTGCCGTTAACCTGCAACACTATTTCTACGCTGTCCCGCAGCAGCGCCGCCTCGTCGTGAACGGGCCAACCCTGTTGGTTCATATCTTCTCTGCCCGTCAGCTCACCCCACAGCTCGTTGGCGACGTGCGGAACAAAAGGTCCGAGCAGCAGGAGCACCGTGGCAAGGCCGAAGCGACGAAGTCGTTCGCCGTCTGCGAGCGCAGTAAAATCAACCGACTGGTATTCATTGACCAGCTCCATTATAGCCGCGATAGCAGTGTTGAAGCGCAGGCGTGTACCCACGTCGCGACCAACTCGATGAATCGTTTCGTGCACGACCCGGCGTAGACGCCGTCCCTCTTCGTCCAGTCTTTCGGGCCCCGGGTCAGAACAGTCCCCGCTGGTTTCTTCGGCAGCGGCGATGACCTGCCGCCAGACCCTCGATATGAAGCGGCTCGCCCCTTCCACGCCCTTCTCGCTCCACTCGAGGTCTTTCTCGGGGGGAGCAGCAAATACCGAGAACAAGCGGGCGGTGTCGGCCCCGTAACGCTCTATGAGTTCATCCGGGTCAACGACGTTGCCCTTCGATTTACTCATCTTGGCCCCGTCCTTGATCACCATGCCCTGGGTCAACAGTTCGCCGAAAGGTTCAGACAGGTCCAACCAGCCAAGGTCTCTGAGCACGCGGGTGAAAAACCGGGAGTAGAGAAGATGAAGAACCGCGTGCTCGACCCCACCGACGTACTGGGAAACGGGTAGCCACTCGGCCACCGCTGCCGGGTCGAAGGGGCGCTGGTCGTCCCCTGCGCTGGTGTAGCGAAGAAAGTACCAGGACGACTCCACGAAGGTGTCCATCGTGTCAGTTTCCCGGCGGGCCTCTCCACCACAACCGGGACATGAAACCTGAGCGAACTCGGTCATTGACGCGAGCGGCGATGCCCCGCTTGCAACCATGGTCACGTCCTCCGGCAGGACGACCGGGAGATCCTTTTCGGGCACCGCCACCGTGCCGCAACTGTCGCAGTAGATAACCGGAATCGGACAACCCCAGTACCGTTGCCGCGAAATACCCCAGTCCCTCAACCTGTAGTTGACGACCGCCCTGCCACGCTGGGTCTCGACGAGCTGCTTACAGATCCCTTCCCGGGCGTCGCTGCTCACCAACCCGTCAAAATCGCCACTGTCGTGGAGTACTCCGTCCTCCACCATGGCCTCGGTCATATCGGTGGCTACAAGGGGACCGGCGGGGGGAGCGATCACCGGCCTCACCGCAACACCGTTGCCGCGGGCAAACTCAAAATCTCGCTGATCGTGGGCCGGGACCGACATCACCGCCCCGGTCCCGTAGCCCATGAGGACAAAATCCCCCAGGAAGACCGGAACTTCTTCTCCGTTGATCGGATTGACCGCCCGGCTGCCGGTGTTGAAACCCTGTTTGCCCTGGGCGCGCTCCACGTTGCTTCGCGAAGCCACGGCATCCACGAACTCCCGGGCTTCTTTCCCGCGTCCCCCGGCTTCGGCCAGCTTCATCGCCGCTGGATGCTCGGGAGCAATACACACAAAGGTAGCTCCAAAGAGAGTATCAACCCTGGTGGTGAACACCTCCAGCGTTTCACCAAGGGCTGGCAGTTCAAAAAAGACTTCTACGCCCTCGCTGCGGCCTATCCAGTTGCGCTGCATGGTGAGAACCTTGTCGGGCCACTTGCCCTTGAGCTCGTCCAGGCCGTCGAGCAGCTCGTCGGCGTAATCGGTAATCTTCAGGAACCACTGGTCAAGCTCGCGGTTGGTTACCGGGCTGTGCCCTCTCCAACAACTATCTCCGTCGACCTGCTCGTTGGCGAGCACCGTACCACAGCCTTCGCACCAGTTGACGACCGCGCTTTTTCGGTAGGCTATGCCGCGCTCGAGCATCTGCACAAAAAACAATTGCTCCCATCGATAGTAGTCAACATCACAGGTCGCCAGTTCAGTGCCCGGGTCATAACTGAAGCCCAGGCGCCCCAGTTGTTTCTTCATTTCCTCGATATTGGCCCGCGTCCACGAGGCCGGCGCCACGCCCCTCTCGATGGCAGCAGCCTCGGCAGGAAGTCCGAAGGCATCCCAGCCCATGGGATGAAAAACCCTGTGCCCCCGGGCCGCGTGAAAGCGCGCGAGCACGTCGCCGATAGTGTAATTCCGGACGTGCCCCATGTGGATGCGACCGGAGGGGTACGGAAACATCTCGAGCTGGTAGTATGGCGTGCCATCGCCAGCAGGCTTGAAGCTGTCGTTATCCTGCCAGTGGCGCTGCCACTTCTTCTCGATGACCGAGGGGTCGTAGAACTTCACGCCGGCTTGCCGTCCTTTTTCTCCAGCAGCTTGCGCTCCACCGCGACCGAGTCGAGAACCCCGTTAACAAAAGCCGGGCTGGCGGTGTCACAAAATCTCTTGGCAACCTCGACTGCTTCGTTTATTACCACCGCCACGGGCGTGCCGCCCACGTATATCATTTCGCCAAGAGCGACCCTGAGCAGGCACAGGTCCACACGCGCGATGCGTTGAATGTCCCAGTTTTCAGCCGCGCCTGAAACCATGGCGTCGATTTCTTCCTGGTGCTCGAGCGCCGCCGTCGCCAGTTGCGAACCGTAGCGACGGACGGTCTCACCGGCGGTCGGGAGTTCGGTCCAGAACAGTTCCATGGCCTCGGGCGAGCGCTCACCGCCAAGCTCCACCTGGTAGACAAGCTGCAAGGCCGCTTCGCGCGCTTTGGTTCGTGCCCCCATGCGACCTTCAGCCCGCGGCCAGCCGACGCATCTCCAACAATGTGTCGACAGCGCAGACCACCGCATCGTAGCCCTTGTTACCAAACTCCCCGCCAGCTCGGGCGAGCGCCTGTTCTACGTTGTCGGTCGTGAGCACGCCAAAAGTCACGGGCATGTTCTCGTCCAGTGCCACCCGCTGAACACCAGCAGCGGCCTGGGCACACACGTAGTCAAAGTGCGGGGTCTCGCCCCTGATGACAGCCCCCAGGCAGACCACGGCGTCATAGCGCCCACTCCGGGCAGCACTCGCGGCCAACAGGGGCAGCTCAAACGCCCCCGGTACGCGATAGACGTCGGTATCCGCTTCGTACTTGCCGGCCGCCGAAAGCGCCCCTTCGAGCAGGCTATCGGTGACCGCCGAATTAAAACTGGCGACAACCACCGCGATTCGAGTCTTGTTACTCGCCACCGCTGTTCTCCCGGGGAACGACCTCGAGCGCCCCGCTGTCGAGAAGGTGGCCGAGTTTCTGTTGCTTGGTCTTGAGGTAGTCCACGTTGTGAGTACGAGCCGGTGGCTGGAGCGGACGCCGTTCGGTCACATCAATGCCGTGCTTCTTGAGCCCGCTTACCTTCGCCGGGTTGTTCGTGAGCAGGCAAACCCTGGTAACGCCAAGGTCCTTGAGTATCTGTGCCGCCATGCCGTAGTCCCTGAGGTCCTCGCCAAAGCCAAGGTCGAGATTGGCCTCAACCGTATCCCTGCCCTGGTCCTGCAGGTGATAGGCCTTGATCTTATTCGCCAAGCCTATACCACGCCCCTCCTGGTGCATATAGACTACGACGCCGCGACCATTGCGCGCAATCATCTCGAGCGACATGGCGAGCTGTTCTCCACAGTCGCAGCGCGCCGAGCCGAGCACGTCACCCGTAAGACACTGTGAATGGACCCTCACCCAGACCGGCTCCGGGCCATCGAGGACCCCCGCTACCAGGGCCACGTGTTCGTGTTCGTCCATGTCGTTACGATAAACAACGGCGCAATAGCGGCCACCGTAGGCACTGTCGATTTCCCTTTCGGCAACCCGCTCAACCACCAGCTCGGTTTTCAGTCGCAAATCGACCACTTCCGAGACATCCACCATGGCAAGCGAAAAGCGCTCGGCCAGGGAGCGTAATTCTGCGTCATCAGCTACCTCGCCATCGTCACCCAGTACGCAACAAAAGGCGGCAGAGCGCGCCGAGCCGGTCATGGCAACGAGATCAGCAGCGGCTTCGGCGGGGGCCGCCATAGCCAGCACCCCCCTGTGCGAAACACGGACCGAGTGTACGTGCCCGGGCATGACCAGGGAGTCCACGTCCGAATCGGGATGCGAGGCCGCCAGTATCGTCCGCGCCCGATCGGCCGCGGATATCCCGGTGCTCACTCCTTCCGCCGCTTCGATGGACGCGCCGAAAACCGGCCTTCCTTCCCTCGCCGAATCGTCGGCCAGCAGTGGAATGCCCAGCTGTTGCATGCGCTGCTCTGTCATAGCCAGGCATACCAGGCCGCGGGCGTGGCTCACAAAAAAATTGATCGTGTCGGCATCAAGCAGGCCGGGGTCTACACAGACGTTGGCCCCCCGCTCCGGGTGCTCACGGTCGGTCAAGAGCACGATCCGGCCAGCGGCCAGTGCGCTCACGGCAAGCTCTACCGAGTTTTCTTTTTTGACCTCAGCCACTGTTTTCAAACCGACCACGCCATACGAAGTCATGGCCTACCCTGTCTATCGTGCCATCGCTCAGCAGGGGTGCTCCCGACGGAGACCTGACCCCGAGGGAATCGAGCATCGGCACCCCATCGCCGCCGAGTAGCCGCGTACTATAGAACAGGGTCAGTTCAGAAACCACGCGTGCTTTAACGGCGCTCGCGGCGACCCCGGCTCCGCCCTCTATGAGCAATTCGTGTACATCGCGCCTGCCCAGTTTGGCCAACAACCGCTGCCACGCACCCCGCCCGCGCCCGCGCAAGCCGTAGACCTCCGCGCCGGCAGCTCGCAGGGCATCCGCCCTGCCGCTACTGACTTCGCCCGGCGCGCAAACCAGGAGGCAATCTCCGCGCCCGGCAACTACCCGTGACAGGGGCGACACCGCGAGGCGTTCGTCGAGAACCACGCGCAATGGTTGTCTTGCATCGCGAAGCCTGCAGCTGAGCCGAGGGTCATCCGCGGCGACTGTACCCGCGCCGACGAGCACGGCGTCTGCTCGTCTGCGCATCTGCTGCACCAGGGCACGGGAGGCCGGCCCCGATATCCACTTGGAAGCTCCGCCCCTGGCCGCGATACGCCCATCGAGACTGACGGCGAGTTTCATACCCACGAGCGGGGAGCCGGTCAGGACCCACTCGCGGTACCCCTTCACAATCTGGTCGCACGCGGGCTGCTCGACGCCGGCGACAACTTTGATCCCAGCCGCTCTGAGTTTGCGGCCACCTCGACCATTGACCCGAGGGTTGGGATCGCGGCTCCCATATACGACCATCTTGACGCCGGCTGTGATCAAGGCCTCGGTGCAGGCCGGCGTGCGTCCCTGCACACAGCAGGGCTCGAGCGTCACGTAGACCGTAGCCCCTCGCGCCGCAGCACCGGCATCGCTAAGAGCCTTGACCTCGGCGTGCGCCTGCCCGGCGGCGGCATGAAAGCCCCGCCCCACGAGCCGACCGTTTTTGACCACCACGCAGCCGACCGCTGGGTTCGGCGAGGTCTGGCCAAGACCACGTTCGGCCTCTTCGCAGGCCTGCAGCATGCGCCTGCTATCTAAGGCCGCTACCACGCTCATTTCTGCTTATCTCCCTGACCCTTCTCACGCACCAGGCTTTCCAGTGCTGACATGAATTCGTCTATGTCGCGAAAAGAACGATAGACCGACGCAAAACGCACATAAGCTACTTCGTCGAGCCCCTTGAGAGATTGCATTACCGCTTCGCCGACTACCGAACTGTCGAGTTCGGCCAGGCCTAGCTCCTGCACTTCTCGTTCTATTGCATCGGCGGTGGATTCGACCGCTTCGACCGAAACCGGGCGTTTCTCACAAGCCTTGAAAAGCCCCCGAACGATTTTGCCACGGTCCCAGGTTTCGCGGCGCCCCCCCTTCTTGACAACGTGGGGCATGATCGCGTCGATGCGCTCGTAGGTGGTAAAACGTCGTCCGCAGCCTTCGCATTCCCTGCGCCGCCGGACGGTGTCATCGCCGCTGTCGCGGGAGTCAACGACCCGGTTACCGTCGACACTGCAGAACGGGCACTTCACGTCAGCCTCACCGGGCCACGCGCTTCAGGCGCTGGCTTGTCGGGCCGGTGCCGATGAGGGATAGAGGGGAAACGAAGCGCAAAGGCTTGCTACTTCGGCTCCCACCGCGTCTGCGACCGAGTCATCGTCAACCGCCGCCAGTACCCGTTCGATGAAAGCGGCTACGGCTACCATTTCGCCGGTCCCCATACCCCGCGTAGTGACGGCGGGTGTGCCCAGCCTCAACCCGGATGTGACAAAAGGCGAGCGTGGATCATCGGGAACCGAGTTCCTGTTGGTAGTAATATTTGCCCGGTCGAGAGCATGCTGCGCAACCTTGCCGGTAATCTCGCTTTTTCGAAAATCGATCAACAGCAGGTGGTTATCGGTACCGCCCGACACCAGGGTGAAACCTCTGCCAAGCAAGCCATCGGCGAGAGCGCGCGCGTTATCGAGGACCGCCTGCTGGTAAACCTTGAACGTGGGCTCGAGAGCTTCTGAAAACGCGACCGCCTTGGCGGCTATAACGTGCATCAGAGGACCGCCCTGGTTTCCAGGAAAAATAGACGAGTCTATGGCCTTGGCGAACTCTTCGCGACACAAAATCACGCCGCCACGTGGACCGCGTAGGGTCTTGTGCGTGGTCGTGGTGACGAAATCGCAGTAGGGCACAGGAGACGGGTGCAGGCCCGTAGCCACCAGCCCGGCAACGTGGGCAATGTCGGCCATCAACAGCGCCGATACCTCGTCGGCGATTTCCCTGAAGCGCTTGAATTCAAGCTGCCGGGGATAAGCGCTGTGACCGGCAACAATCATTTTAGGCTTGTGCTCTCTCGCGAGCTCGGCCACCTCGTCGAAGTCGATCAGCCCATCCGGTTCCTTGACCCCGTAGGGGATAACGTTGAAGAACCGCCCCGAGAAATTAACCGGGCTGCCGTGGGTAAGGTGCCCGCCGTGGGCGAGGTTCATGGCCAGTATGGTGTCCCCCGGCTGAAGCTGGGAAAAATAAACCGCCATGTTGGCCTGTGAACCGGAGTGGGGTTGAACGTTGGCATGATCAGCGCCGAACAATTCGAGCACCCGGTCTATGGCCAACTGCTCGACAACGTCAACGTGCTCGCAACCGCCGTAATAGCGGCGTCCGGGGTATCCCTCGGCGTACTTGTTGGTGAGCACAGACGACATCGCTTCGAGCACGGCCTCGCTGACCACGTTCTCGGAGGCTATGAGCTCAAGGTTGCGTTCCTGCCGGGCAAGTTCATCGCCCAGAGCTTTGCTGATTTCAGGATCCTGTTGTGCAAGCAGGCTCATCGGCTGCTACCTCGCCCCGCACTTTCCAGTGCGCTTATCTTGTTAACCCGCCCCTGGTGCCGGCCTCCCTCAAAAGAGGCGCCCGTCCAGGCTTCTACCACGTCCTTGATCAAACGATCGCCCATCATTCCACCGCCCAACACCAGGACATTCGCGTCGTTGTGTTGCCGAGAAAGTCGCGCCCCGGTCACATCGTGCACGAGGGCAGCCCGGACACCCGGGATCTTGTTGGCGGCAATCGACATCCCGATACCGCTGCCACAAAGCAACACGCCCAGTTCCGACTTTCCGCTACCCACGGCCTCGCCCACGACCTGGGCATAGTCCGGGTAGTCCACCGATTCCTCTCCCGTGGGGCCGGCATCGTCGACGACGTAACCCAGCGAAGCGAGTGTTTCGACAACCAGGACCCGCGCTGCAACCGCGGCGTGATCCGAGGCCACGATAACTTTGATCGCTGACGCTATCGCCGATTACTCCCTACTTCTGATCGGCCTGGACATAGTCGATGACGTCCTGGACCGTGCGTATTTTTTCAGCGTCTTCGTCAGAGATCTCGACCTGGTACTCTTCTTCCAGGCCCATGATCAGCTGAACGATATCAAGTGAATCGGCCCCCAGATCATCCAGGAAAGAGGAGTCGAGGGACACCTGCGACGGGTCAACCGTCAGGTGTTCACAAATAATTTTGAGCACCTTTTCGTTTACAGAACCCATACTTCTATCTCCCTCCGGTTGAGCGCCTGCCCTGCGGTCGCCGCCTCGCGACAGCGTCGCGGCAACGCCGGTTACATATACAAGCCACCGTTGACATGCAACACGGCACCGGTGACGTAGGAGGCCCCTGTTTCGCACAAAAAGCTTATCGCGTGGGCTACTTCGGCGGGCGTACCGGCGCGACCGACCGCGGTGGAATCGAGCACTGACTGCAGCCGCTGCTCATCGGTTGCCGAGGTCATACCGGTCTCGATGAAACCCGGCGCCACGCAATTTACGGTGATGCCCTTGCCTCCCACTTCGCGCGCGAGCGCCCTCGTAAAACCCTCGATTCCGGCCTTCGCGGCAGCGTAAGCGGTCTGGCCCGCGTTGCCGGTCGAAGCCACCACCGAGCTCACGTTGACGATCCTGCCAAAACGGGCCTTGAGCATGGCCGGCAACAGTACACGACACACCGAAATAGAAGACTCCAGGTTGTCGGCCAGGACCCCGGATACGAAATCGCCCTTCGACCTCAGGAGTAAGCCATCGCGCGCACGACCCGCGCAATTTATGACCAGTTCGGCGCCGAGGTCCGACAGTTCAGCAACCGCCCCGGCTTCGGCGAGGTCGAGCTTCCGGGATTCAAAGGCCTTTGCAAGGTCGCCGAGTGAAGATGCAAAATTATTGGCTGCGTCGGCATCGGTCCTGTAGACCCCGACTACCCGCGCGCCTCCCTCGAGCAGGGACCGAGTAACGGCTGCTCCGATGCCACGGGTAGCACCGGTTACCAGCGCCAACCGCCCCGCAAAACGAGCAGCCGGATCCAGCAGACTACTCCTGGCTGCCGACTACGGCGCGGCCCTTGTAGTGGCCACATGCGGCGCAGGCACGGTGCGGAGCTCTCTTTTCACCGCAATTTGGGCAATCCGACATGGGCGGAGTGGAAAGTGAATCGTGGGAGCGACGCATATCTCTCTTCGACTTTGAAGTTCTTCTCTTTGGTACAGCCATCTCGGTATCTTCCTCTCTTATAAACTCGGTAAACCTTGCTCTACCGACGATCAATCACAAGTGCAGGGGGTTCGGTTGAGGTTGGCCCCACAGCCGAAGCACAGGCCCCTGCAATCTTCGCTGCAGGGCGTAGTATCATCAATTCCCAGCAACAGCTCTTCAACTACCAGTGGTGACAGGTCGAGCCTGTAGCCGTCGTGGCTCGCGACCGCACTGCTTTCAGCGCCCGCTCCCCTGTCAAACCGTTCAACGACCAGGCGAAATTCCCGCTTGATATCCCTGAAAAACTCGTCGAGGCAGCGCGGGCAATCCCCCGTCACGCCGCCCTCCAGTCGCCCTGTGACGACTACGTCGTCGCCACACAGCTGCAACTCGGCAGCTACCTTCAGCGCCTCGTCAAAATGCTGGCCCGTACATCCGGGACTGAGCGCTAGCTGCCGGTTCATGCCTTCAACGGGTTCAGAAAACTCCACCCGCCTGGGAACCGACCCAAGGTCTGCTATGCGGACTTCCATTCTCGCCTACAAAACCATGTGCTTACCGCACCCGAGCGCCTCGACAGCGGCGCATCGTACACCGAGTTGCCGAGGAAGGCAACGAATCAATTCTTCTCGTCGGACCCTGTTTCCAGCGCTTTTTCAAGCCGGGCTACGCGTTTAAACAGCTCCGGTAAGCGCTTGAGCAGCACCGAACAGCGCCGCCACAGGCCAATGTTTACCGCGGGCGTTCCGGCAACTATCTCGCCACTTTCGACATCGCCCAGCACGCCGGTCTGCCCTGCACACTGCACGCCGGCGCCGATTTCAAGGTGTCCACCGAATCCGCACTGCCCACCGGTCATTACCCCGGCCCCCAGCTTGGTGCTCCCGGCTACACCGGTCTGCGCCGCCAGTATGGTGTGATCGCCCAGCTCGCAGCCGTGCGCGATCATGACGAGATTGTCCAGCTTAACGCCGTCTCCGAGCGTGGTAACTCCCACCGCGGCCCTGTCTACCGTGGTGTTGGCTCCCAGATCAACGCTGTCGCCGATCTCTACCGTGCCGGCCTGGGGAACACTGAACGCCACGCCCTGCCCGGTGGGCAGAAAGCCGAAGCCGTCGCCGCCAAGCACCACTCCAGGCTGAAGGGTGACATCGTCACCCAGCAGTACGCGCTCGCGGACGACCACTCCCGCGTGGGCCGTGAAATTACGCCCGGCCTTGACCTCGGGATAGATAACGACGTGCGGATGTATCCGCGCCCCCGGACCGAGCACGACATTTTCGCCCAGCACGGCAAACGGGCCAACGTATGCCCCCTCTCCCAGGCGGGCGGTGTCGGCAACCACGGCTGAGGCATGTACGCCCTCGACCGGCTGGGGCCGATCGTCAAACAGGCCAATTGCTGCCGCGAATACCAGCTGGGGATTGTCGCACCTGAGTAACTGGAGCCCCTCCAACTCCACCGAGCGGTCTACCAGCACAGCGCCGGCCGAAGACGACCGAAGCATCCGCCGGTACTTGAGACTGGAAACGAAAGCGAGATCTGCGGGGCCGGCAGTCTCAACCGGGGCTACACCCGTTATTTCTATCGCCGGATCTCCTTCGAGCTCAGCGCCGAGCTTTTCTGCAAGTTCATCAAGCCGCATATTGGTCGTTTACCCCTGTCGCGACAGCAGAACAAGGGATTGCGTTTCTCGATACCCCCTGCAAACATCCGCGACGCGCGAACGGCGGCACGCCCCTTCGTGAGCAAGTCATGATAGATATCGATTTCGCCAAGGGGGACGGGCTTGTTCCCGTCATAGTCCAGGACCACGCGGACGGTACCGTCCTCATGGTGGCCTACATGAACGAACAGTCGTGGAAACACACGCTTGAGACCGGCACCGCCACTTTCTGGAGCCGTTCACGCGGCGAGTTGTGGATCAAGGGGCAATCAAGCGGCAATACCCAGCTGGTAAAAGACGTTTTCGTCGACTGCGACTCCGACACTATATTGCTGCAGGTTGAGCAGGTGGGAGGAGCCGCGTGCCACGAAGGCTACCGCTCCTGCTTCTTCAGGCGGGTGGTAGACGACGAGCTGCAGGTACAGGGCGAAAGGATATTTGACCCGGCCGAGGTGTACAGCAAGTGAGCGTTCTCAAATTCGGTATACCCAAGGGCAGCCTCGAAGATTCAACCATAGAACTGCTGCGCAAGTCCGGCTGGAGAATCACAAAATCCTCGCGGAGTTATTTCCCCTACATAGACGACCCCGACATCACCTGTTCGCTTGTGCGAGCCCAGGAGATGTCACGTTACGTTGAATTGGGAGCTCTCGACTGCGGTATTACCGGCAAAGACTGGACCGAAGAAAACCACTCCGACGTCGAGGCGGTTTGCGATCTCGTGTACTCCAAGGCCTCCTTCCGTCCCACTCGTTGGGTGCTGGCGGTACCGGCGGGGTCTCCTATAAAGTCGCCCGAAGACCTCGAAGGAAAACGCATCTCGACCGAGTTGACCGGGTTTACGGCCCGGTATTTTGCCGACAAAGGCATCAAGGTAGACGTGGAGTTCTCCTGGGGAGCCACCGAGGCCAAGATCAGCCAGGGCTTGTGCGATGCCATAGTCGAGGTCACCGAAACCGGGAGCACCTTGCGGGCAAACGGGCTGGTAATCATAGCCGACCTTATGGAATCCAACCCCCAGTTGATTGCCAATCGTGACGCCATGGCGGATCCGGTCCGCAGCGCCAAGATCGAACAGATCTCAACCCTTCTCAAGGCCGCCCTGGCGGCCGAGGGAGTGGTCGGCCTCAAGATGAACGTCCCTCGGGCCCAGCTCGAAGCGGTCACCAGCGCGCTTCCCAGTGTAACCGCGCCGACAGTTGCCGACCTCCTCGAAGCCGATTGGGTATCAGTCGAGACGATAATCTCGGAGAAAGCCGTGCGCGACCTCGTACCGGTGCTGCTCAAGGCGGGTGCCGTGGGCATAGTCGAGTACCCACTGAACAAGCTCATCTGAACTACTGGGGCCCACGCTCACCACCCCGCGCTCATCGAGCGAGAGATGCCGCGGGCGGCGGACCTGTAATCAGGCTGCCTTTTCGGAGTCGACGGCTTCTCTTTCGCCGAAGCCGAGTTCTTCGAGATAGTCGACCTTCTCAGCGCCGGTCATGATGTAAACACCCTCCCAACCGCATACTTCTTCGCAGAGTTTACAGCCGACGCATTTTTTCTCATCCACCTCGACCAGCCCCAGGTAGACGGGACCGGTGTTGCCCGGCGCGGGGTACAACGCGTCGAACGGGCAGACGTCGATACAGACCCCGCATCCATTGCAGCTGTCGGGGTTGATCACGGCGATGGGCCGTTCGACCTTCTTGAGCACCGAGGTCATCTGACCGAAGGTGTCCAGAATCGAGTCGTCGGGGCAGATAACACCGCAGGCACCGCAGTCAATGCAGCTGGCGGCTTCGATGATAAAAGCTTCGCCCTTCCGGCCACTTATGGCCTGGGTAGGGCAACGCTGCTCACAGGCGGTACAACCCGTGCAGTTCTCTGCGATTATTCGGTACGGCATATCTCGAGCTCGAGGGCAGAATTACCTCTGCATATTCTCCAGTATTTCGTCTTCACGGCCTTCGCGGATCAGCTTGTCGTTGTGCAGCGCCTGCCGCATCGCCACCCAGGTGAAAAACCCGACCAGCAGCAGCGCTCCCGCTACCGGCATATTGTCGGGCTTGGAAATGATCTCCTGGAACTGACCCCAAGCGGTCATCTGGTGCGGCGAAGCTGCTGCGGACAATAAAAACAAAACGAACCCTCCGTGGGCACCCCCTCAAAAGAGGCCCTGATTGCCAGCCTACGCAGCCCGCCAACGGTTGTCAATAACCTAAGGCTCTCAGGCCGGAGAGCCTTCGTGGCGCAAGGCAAATGCTTGCCAGGTAAGGCCCATACCGTCGCCGAAACTGACGACAGGTGAGTAGCCCAGCGATTTTTCTGCCTTGCTTATGTCGGCCAGCGAGTCGCGCACGTCCCCCTGTCGGGGGGGTCCATGAACCCGCTCTACCCGTTTACCGGAAGCGTCTTCGATGGCAGCCAGGATATCGAGCAGCGAATAACGTTCGCCACAAGCAACGTTGAACACGTCGCCGACCACCTCGGCCCCGGCTTCGAGAGCAAGCAGGTTGGCGCGGACGACGTTGGCGACGTAGGTGAAATCCCGGGTCTGTTCACCGTCGCCATCGATGGATGCACTGGTTGAGGCCAGGGCGCAATGCATGAAAGCCGGAATCACGGCCGCGTAGGCTGAGTCCGGCCGCTGGCGAGGACCAAAAACGTTAAAATAGCGAAGCGAGACCGTTTCGAGACCGTAGATACCTGCGAAAACCCGTGTATAGTTTTCGGCGGCCAGCTTACTTGCCGCGTAGGGTGAAACCGGCGCCGTGGGCAGGGTTTCAACCTTGGGCAGAGCAGGATTGGCTCCGTAGACGGACGATGAAGACGAATATACAAGGCGCCGAACGCCGGCATCTCGAGCGGCGATCAACACGTTCAGTGTCCCGTTGACGTTCACGGCATGACTCGTCGCGGGGTCGTCTATCGAACGCGGAACCGAACCAAGGGCAGCAAGGTGCAAGACGCCGTCAACTCCGACCATGGCCCGCGCCACGGCATCACTGTCGCGTATGTCGCACTCCAGCAGGTCTACATCGCCGCCGAGATCTTCGATGTTGGATCGCAAGCCGTTCGAAAAATCGTCGATCACCCGCACCTCGTCCCCGCGCGCGAGCAACGCCTCTACAATATTAGAACCGATGAAGCCGGCTCCGCCCGTTACCAGGATCATAACGGCTCGGCTTTCAACCTGCCGCCGTGTCGCGCTCTCCGGCCGCCGCCAGCACCTCGCGGGCGAGAGGCCCTCTCATGCGGTCGAGGACGTTGAACTTGAATATGTACCAGAACGCAGCCACGCCGTCCTTCCAGGTGATCTTCTTTCCGTCACCGTAATCCCGCCCCCAGTAGGATATGGGAAGTTCGTAGATCCGGCAGTGCATCTGCGCGACCCGCGCGGTGACCTCGGGCTCGAAACCGAAGCGATTGCTGGTGAGCCTCATCGACTGGATCACTTCCCTACGGAACGCCTTGTAGCCTGTCTCCATGTCAGTGAGGTTCAAGTTGGTAAAAACGTTGGACATCAAGGTAAGGAACTGGTTACCCAGCTGGTGCCAGAAAAACAGGACCCTGTGGGAACCGCCGAGAAAGCGGGAGCCGTAGACGACGTCGGCGACGCCCTGCGCTATCGGCTCGAGCAAGCGAGGGTACTCGACCGGGTCGTACTCCAGGTCAGCGTCCTGGATTATGACCACGTCATTGGAAGCCACAGCCAGCGCGGTGCGTATGGCGGCACCCTTGCCCCGGTTGACCGGATGAAAAAGCACCTCGAGGTCAGGCTGCTCGAGAGCAATCCGCTCAAGCAGTTCACGGGTTCCATCGGTTGAACAGTCGTCGACCAGTATTATCTGCGTCTCGACCTCTACCGCGCGCACCTTTTCGACCAGGAATTGGATCGTCCCGACTTCGTTGAAAACCGGTACGAGTACCGAAAGACTGGGAAGCTCGCTCATACTCTTAGTTTTTTGTCGCCTCCTGCGACAATGAATCCCCGGACACTACCCTCTAAATATCGGAAGCAGAGTGCCGGACTTCCAGTTTAGTGGTTTTAGCGGCCGGCAGAAACCACCTGTTGGCAAATCTCAGCAGGCCCCACAGAAAGCCGACCCCCCAGGCATGATGAATCGTTGCCAGCGCGAGCATGCCGGCGGCCCTGGCGGACGGTGTTTTTCCTTCTTTGCAGGCAACAGCTACCACAAACAGCAGGTAAGCCAGTACAGCGCTCGCGACCAACGGGCCCGCCGACGAAACAAACGGAGAAACAAGCAGGCCGAGCAACAGCGCCGCGTCGAACAGGGGGGGAACTAAATGGCGCAGGCTCATCTGCGCCCTGTGTTTCTGGAGTACCCTCACCTTCCAGGTCCCGTACTGGAAAAACTGGGTGGCCAACGATCGCCAGGTCTGCCTGTTCTGGTACCACGACTTGATGTCTGGAGACAGGACGATCCTGCCCCCCTGTCCGCGCAAGCGATAGTTGAACTCGTCGTCCTGGTTCCTCACCAGCTCTTCGTCAAAAAGGCCCAGTTCCTCGAACACCCGACGTGGCCAGGCCCCCATGTAGACAGTGTCAGTTTCCGTCTCCTCGCTGGCAAAATGAAAAGTAGCGCCTACCCCGAAGCGGGACGCCATCGCCCGCGCAACCGCGTCGCCGAACACCCCTCCTCCGAGCGAAACCATGGGCCCACCCACGTTGTCAGCAGCCGTGCGTTCGAGTACCTCGACCACCTTATCCAGGTAATCAGACGCCAACTGGGTATGAACATCCACTCGGACAATGATGTCGCCCCGCGACTCGCGAATGGCCAGGTTGAGACTGCTGGGCACGATGCCGGCGGGGTTGTCCAGAATCCGAAGGCGGGGGTCTTGCCTTGCCATTAGTGCGAGCAGGCCCCGCGTGTTGTCAGTAGAGCAACCGTCTACAACGATGAGCTCCAACTTGTCGGCCGGGTAATCCTGCTTGAGTACTCCCCTCACGCAGTCCTCTATCCAAAGGGATTCGTTACGGGCCGGTACGACTACGCTGACAAAGGGCCTGCTCACCCCGCGCCCCCTGACACCGCGAGTTCGTAGACTTTTTTGGTTTCACTCACCATCACCGGGATCGAAAACCTGCGCCTCGCTTCCTCGCGAGCCGCGGCGCCTGCCGCTGTTGCGAGTTCAGCGCCCGCGGCCAGCTGCAGCGCGCGACCAGCAAGTGCCGACGCGTCACCAAAAGGCACCAGCCAGCCGGTTCGCCCCTCATCGAGGAGTTCGGGCGTACCGCCGGCAGGGGTCGCGACAACCGGCAGGCCGGCTGCCATGGCCTCGAGCACCACGTTGGGCGTGCCTTCCCAGTCCGAGCTGAGCCAGAACTGGCTCAACGACGCAAGCATGGAAGCAACATCGTCGACATTACCGCGGAAACTGACGGCGTCGGCGAGGCCCAGCTCGCTGGACCTTTTTTCGAGCTCTGCCCTGAGCAATCCGCCACCAGCAATAACAAAACGAGCCTCGGGGGCACCCTCCAGTACCAGGCGCGCAGCTTCGAGAAACATGCCCAGGTTTTTCTGTGGCTGCAGCCGCCCCACCGTGCCGATGACGAGCCCCCCGGACGGGGCCGACTTGCCAACGAAAAATTCTTCGCCCACGCCGTTGTAGACAATGCTGGCCTGCTTGCCCTTGAGGCCGTAATGCTCGGCTGCGTAATCGGCCATGGCCTGGGAATTACAGATGACCGCGGCCGAACCCTGAAACGCGCGGCGGATTATAAACCGTCGCAGGAGTGAAGGCTCGGGCTTGCAGTTCCTGGCTGAGCCCACCAGCAGAACTCCCGGCAACAGCCGTGTGGCCAGCCAGGCGTAAGAACTCGCAATAAAAAGAAACGCGTGCACGAGATCGATTCGGTCTTTCCTCAAGCCCCTGGCCAGCGAGACCACCCGGCGAAGGCTCAGCCCTCCCCGGCTCGCGATTACTCTTAGCTCTACGCCGGCGTCGCGCAGTCTTTTGCCCCAGGGCTCAAGGACGTCCGACAGGCAGTAGACGACAACATGATCGGTCGCGGCCAGGCCGACGGCGAGGTTGTAGAGTTGCCTCTCGGCACCTCCGTAGCCCAGCCCCCCTATTACCAGTCCGACTCGCACGGCATCGAGGTCTTATATCTTGACCACGGTCGAGGTCGGGAATTCTTTCATTCCGTTGCGGGTATCGAGCACAATACAGCCACTGTCCGACACCAGGCCGAGGTCAAAGACACTGTGGTTGGTGAGCAATATCACCAGGTCAGCGGCTCGAAGCACGCTATCTTCCAGGGGAACCGAAGACATCGGCTCACCTTCGAGGACGACCTTGTCCACGTAGGGATCACAGAACGAGATATTGGCACCCTTGCGCAGCAACAAGGTCATCACGTCGAGGGCCGGAGATTCGCGCACGTCGTTGGTATTGGCCTTGTATGCCACACCGAGACAGAGGATGGCGGCCCCTCGCACCGATTTCTCCTGCTCGTTGAGAAGGTCGGCGGCCCGCGAAACGACGAACGCCGGCTTCTCTGCGTTGATCTCGGCCGCGAGTTCGATGAAGCGCGCCGAGAAGCCCTCGGCACGGGCCTTCCAGGTAAGGTAGTGGGGGTCCACCGGTATGCAGTGCCCACCCAGCCCCGGCCCGGGGTAGAACGGCATGAAGCCGAAGGGCTTGGTGGCCGCGGCATCGATAACCTCCCAGACATCTATGCCGAATCGGTCGCACATCAGGCCAATCTCGTTGACAAGCGCGATGTTGACGCTACGAAAAGTGTTCTCCAGCAACTTTACCATCTCGGCCACGCGGGGCGTGCTCACCAGGACAACCTGGTCTATGCAGCGCCCGTACAAGGCAGCTGCCGCCTCGGTGGCGACAGGGTCGTGCCCGCCTACGACCTTGGGAATATTGCGAGTGGTGTAGTCCTTGTTGCCGGGGTCGGTCCTCTCCGGCGAAAATGCGACGAACACGTCCCGGCCGGGTTCGAAACCAGCCTCCCTGAGCATGGGCAGCACCAGTTCCTCGGTTGTTCCCGGGTAAGTTGTACTCTCCAGTATCATCAATTGGCCGGGTTTCATGTGGGCCGCGATACTTTTGACCGCATCGATCACGAACGACAGGTTGGGTTCCTTGGTCTTGCGCAAGGGGGTCGGCACACAGATATTCACGGTGTCAAGCTCGGCCACCATCGAAAAATCAGTCGTGGCCTGCAAGCGCCCCTCTGACACCAACGGTGCGAGAGTCTCGTCGGGCACGTCCATGATGTACGAATGGCCGGCGTTGATGGCGTCAACCTTGTCCACCTGGACATCAAAGCCAATTACTTTCAGCCCCCCGACCGCCATTTCAACAGCCAGTGGTAAACCGACATAGCCCAATCCAACTACACCGGCGCAAGCCTGGCCGCTGCGAATGCGTTCAATGAGATCCATTGGACGATTCCTCCTTCTTCATCAGTGTGTTTTCTCCGAGAAATACTTTTTCCTGTTTCATGATGCTCTCCAGCAGCTGCGCCGTAAGGGGCTGCCCTCCCAGCCTGTCGAACCAGACATTATACCTGCCTACACCAGCATGGCTCCAACTGCCCCCCCCGGCCGAAAGCCAGTTGCCCAGTGCCAGGTGCTGGCGCTTCTGCTTCTGGTCGTCCCTGAACACGTAGCAGAATCTCTCCGTCTCCAGGGCCATGCTGGTGTAGGGCGGGTAGCGCTCCTTCTGCAGTGGCGCCAGGGTCACAGTCTCGCCCGCAGCAAAGACAACGTGGTACAAGGGTCCGGCCGAAAAGCAGTGTTCAAGGCCCTCGCCCTGCAGGAACGCCAGCAGCTCTGCCCTCTCGGTCGCTTGCCCACTGGGCTTGCGAAAAGCCGCATCAGCCCAGCTCGCGGCGTTGAACGCCAGCACGCCAACAAGCCCGACTACCATCCAGGCACGACGCGCGCCGACCAGCCTGCTCACCAGTATACCCGCGGCTACCGACGCCAGTGGATAAGCCGCGAGCATGTAACGAGGACTCACGTAGCCGATTACGAAAGTTATCAACAACATCGCGCCCAGCAGTTGGTCGGCCCCCATCGGCTCCCAGCCCCGCGAGCTTCGCCTGGGCCTGCAGGCCCAGGCACTCACCCCGAACACCAACAGCGGCAGAAACGAAACCAGCCTGCGCAGCGTGACCAGCGGTCCGGCCTCGGTGTAGCCTTCCATTTCACCGAGTCGCTCAAGTCCCGAATCGGGTGGTACGCCGAAGACCAGGCCCAGTTTGCCAGCCCCCTGACCCAGCGCTTCAATCCTTTTTTCGACCCCTCGCAAAACCCATGAATCGTCGCGCTCTTCGACCGGAACTCGATTGAGCACCACCGCTTTTCGCCCCAGGGCCCTCAGGGTAGCTGCCGGGTAGACCAAGTTGTAGGCGACCAGCAACGAGCACCCAAGGGCAAAGCCGACAAGCAGCCGGTCCCAGGCTCGACGGTCCTCGTGACGCAGCAAGATAAGCACGCCCATGAGCACGAGATAACCAGCGGCCAACTGGTTGACCCACAGGGCGATACCAGCCGTCAGCCCCAGTGCGAGGCCGATCCCGTTACGACGATCGTAGGCCAGGTAAAAACGCCAGAAGAGCACCAGCAGGAGGAACAACAACACCAGATGTTCCACGAAGCCCCCCCTCGCCTTGAGATTCCACTCGAGGAAGTACATCGGCCCAAGTGCCACGAGGACAGCCGCCCAGCGGGCAGCGGTCAGCGAGTAAGCCGTGGCCGTGTACTTGTAGACCAGGCCCAGCAGCGCCAGCGAGAAAGCCAGGGTCGCCATGTGCATGGCACCGGCACCCACGCCGAACAGCAGAAAAAACAGTGCGACGCACCAGGCTTCCAGCGCCCCGAGGTAGGCCTGGCCATAGAAGAACACCGGGGCCGCGCGGCCTTCGCTTATGTGTGTTGCCATCAGGCCGACAACCCCCTCGTCGGAAAGATAGACGTCAACGTCCCCGGCTGCGATCAGTTCGGGCTGGACGACCATCCACAGGCGCAGACCGATGCCAAGGAGCAACAGGCTGAGAAAACCAGCACGACTCATCGCGCTTGGGGCCAGGCCTCCGCGCTGGAGGTGTCGCCTTCCAGCCCGAGGAGGTCCTTGACGACGTACCGCGGCCGCATCTTTACCTCGTCAAAAATACGTCCAACGTACTCACCGATAATGCCCAGGGAGAGCAGTTGCACGCCGCCTATGAAGAGAACGATGACTACCGTCGATACCCAACCCGAAACAGGCGAGGTCTGTCCCAGGAACAAGCGTCCCACGATCAGGTAAGCCATGTAAGAAAGCGCGGACACCGAAACCAGCAAGCCCATGTTGCTGACCAATCGCAGTGGAAGAAAGGAATAGGACACCAGGCCGTCGAAGGCGAGCCTGATCAACTTGGCCAGACCGTACTTACTGTCGCCAGCGTAGCGCTGCGCCCGCTCGTACTCGATGCCGGTCTGACGAAAGCCCAGCCAGGTACGCAAGCCGCGCACGAAGCGATTACGTTCCGGCATACGCTTGAGCAGCGCGACCACGCGCGCATCGATCAACGAGAAGTCGCCGGAATCCAACGGTATGTCGAGGTAAGAAACCTTGTTGAACAGCCAGTAGAAGCCCTTGTAGGCACCACGCTTGAAAATATTTTCCTTGCGCTTGCGCCTCACCGCGTAGACGACCTCGTAGCCTTCGCGCCAACGCTCAAGCATCAACGGCAGAACCTCGGGCGGATCCTGCAGATCACCGTCCATGCAGACCACCGCACGCCCAACGGCGAAGTCGAGGCCGCAGGAGATCGCCAACTGGTGACCAAAATTGCGAGAGAGACACAGCAGCTTGACGCTGGGGTTTTCGTCGTGCAGTCGCCGAATGATTTCGACCGAGCGGTCGTTGCTACCGTCATCAACAAAAATCAGCTCGTAGCCGCCATCTACCACTACCAGGGCTTGGTGCAGGCGTTCGACCAAAAGCTCGAGGGTTTCTTCTTCGTTGAAGATCGGCACTACGACCGAAAGCTCAAGTGGGCCAACGACACCCTCCCCCTTGTTTTCTGGAAATGTACTCACTGCTCTCAACCCGGGCCGTCACCCCCTTCAGGCGTGACGTTTCGGTCCGATCGGTCTTTCCTCCCGACCAAAGCTAACCTCTTCCAGTATGAACGTTTTTCATGCGGCGGTACACAGTTTCCAGTGCCGGTGTGCCGATTTTCCACGTCATTTCACGCTCGAAACGGTCGCGAGCCGCCGCCGCGAGTCGCTCGGCGAGGCCGCGCTCCTTTTCCAGCCGCTCTATACAAAAAGCCATCGCTAGTGCATCACCGTCCGCGAACAGCAACCCGTCCTTGTCGTGAACCAGAACTTTGCCCCCACAACCCGCGCTCACTACCGGCCGACCACTGCCAAGGTAGTTGAGCAACTTAACCGGGTAACCCGAGCCCGCCGGCCTCGGCAACACCAGCAGGTCGGCCGCGGCAACCACCAATCGGGTATCGGCGTAAGTACGGCAAGGGTGGACTTCGAACAAACCGCGTTCCGATTCGGGACACCGCTCGAGCAGGCTCTCGACTCGCCGCCCCTGTTGGTGAGTTGCAAGCAGCAGCACTACCTGCCTCGCGGGTCTCGACCGCTTGTACTCGAGAACTCCCCTGATCGCCGTTTCAATATCCTGGTAGGCGTCAAGGTTACCGCAGTAAGCTATGACCAGGCGACCGTCGGCCAGGCCGAGTTCGCGCCTTGCCGGCTCGCGGTCGGCCGCCGGCTCCTGGGCCTCGACAGACGGGGCGAGTACCGTCATTCTCTCGCTCCTTACCCCGGCTTGTTCAAGAACCCCCGCCGAATAATCACAGAGCGCAATCACGTGGTCGGCGCGACGGGGCAACTGGCGGTCGATCAACTGTCCCGCCCGGGTCGCAAGGCGGCGCGCCGCGGGACGTCGAAAGTATGTCGGGAGTTCATCGCCCATGAGGTTGTGGCTGTGGTAAAGCAACTTGAAGCGCGAGAACTTCCTCGCGACCAGTGCAACGGCCAGTGCTTCGTAATTATGCGCGTGAACTATTTCTACGTGCCGATTCTTTACCAGCTTGAGCAGGGCCACGACCATGGCGAGATCAAGAAACGGCTTGGCCAGGCTCGGGCCCGAGCGGACACGCGAATCTCCGGGTAGACGTGGCAGACGCAGGTGCTCACAACCCACGGGTGATTGACCTTCGCCGCTGCCGTAAGTGAGCAGGCTCACGCAATGGCCGCGAGCCGCGAGATTCTCCGCCATCTGGCCCACAAAAACCTGCGAGCCCTGGGGGGCCGGAAACGGGCAAGCCGCGACCAGGGCGATGCGCATCCTGTCGCTCACGGGAGATAACCCAGGTCGCGCAAACGATCGGCCAGCTCGTTCTCTGCTGCCGGTGAGCGCTGCCCATCGCCGGCAGCAGGCGCCACCTCGACCTCGCGAAGAGCGCGACCCGGGACCCTGAGCTGCTCCTGCCACGGTTTTCCATCGGCGCCGTCGAGACGGGAAACCCCCGCCGGAGCGGACGGAACACCGAGACCAAGCAGTGCGAGCATGGTCGCGCCAGCGTCGGCAAGACTCCCCTCTTCGCCCCGCCCCGGCAATACGCCGGGGCCGGCCATGGCAAACATCCCGAGATCGCGGTGACACCCCGGCATGCTGCTGCCACGTTCGCCACTCATCTCGCGCGAGGTCATCCGACGAATCGACTGCCGCTCTGCCCCGGCCCGGCTGTTGCCTCCCGCGTAGCTATAGCCTCCAGGTTCGCGCAGCTCCAGTACAAGGTCGGGAGCAAACTCCGCGTGGGGGCCGTCGAATAATTCGGCCCTGCTTCGCACCCGTTGGACCACGGGGAGTCCGTCTTCGGGGTCCCGCCACTCGAGCAACTCGGCAACAAGCTCCCCGGTCATCGCCGGCAGGTCGGCGGGGTCAACGATACCGCCCGGCTCTCTTCCCTTGAGGTTAAACCATAGCGACGGGTAGTAGTTGAGTTCCTCGCTGTAGACATTGGTCCGGGTCCAATCGATACCGCCGAAGCGCGACGCGCTTTCCATCCTGTTGACCAGTGGCCGCAAACGCGAGAACAAGCTCGCCTGCAACGAGGGCGGAGCCACTGCCATGGCTGTTCGCTTGGCGACCGAGGCCAGGGTCCCGAGCCCACCTGTTTTCTTGAACCCGAGCCAGCCGTTGTCGGCCAGGAAGCGGTTGAGAAACAAGGTCCTGTCCGAGCTACCACCGCTGCCGTGGTCTGACAAGAGAAGCAGGTCGCTGTCCTTACCCGTTGCTTCCAGCAGGCGCCCGAGAGCGCGGTCCACGGCGCGGTAGACCTCGGCGATAGCGTCGCCGGGTCCGTCCTCACTGTAGCGCGGGGACGCACTATCGTGGAACTGCCAGAAGTGGTGGCCCACCGTATCGGTTTCGCCGTAGTGCACCGCAAAACAATCGAGATCATTGCCGGCAAGCAGGTGAAGTGAGATCTCGGTACGGAGTTCGATGTCGCCAAGCATCTGCTCGAGTGCCCGCTCGTGCCAGCCGGCATCAATACGGGATTGCTGCGGGCCACTGACGGCCAGGTCACCAAAAAGCCGTTCCAACTCGCCGGCAAGGCCGGGCGGCGATGACCTGCGCGCCTTGTCGCCGGCGCCCATAGGGGTGTCAAAGCCGCAAATCTGGAACGCCGATAGTTCTTCGGGCGGCCAGGTCGCCGGGAAGCCGTAGACGCCCACCTG
>DBZX01000071.1:30816-32038 GCA_002311335.1 bacterium UBP10_UBA1149 | reverse complement strand
CCGTAGACCCCCACCTGCAAGCCGGCCGCCGACATGGCCGCCCAGGCCGATGGCAGGCAGCGGTCCGCCGAACTCGCAAAGCGGACTCCGTATCCCTGCTGTCTCAGGGTAAAATCGAGTACACCGTGCCGCGACGGAGAAGCGGCGGTCATGAAAGACGTCCAGGCCGGAAACGTTACCGCCGGTACCGTAGAGCGCAGCGGCCTGCTGGCACCGCGGGCGAGGACATCGGCCAGCACCGGCATGCTACCGTCTTCGATCCACGGCCGGGCAAGCTCGAAGCTGGCTCCATCCCAACCGACTACGAGAAGCATCGCTACTCCATGTAGCCCAGCGCCCGCAATCTCTCGCGAGACGCATCGTCCAGCTCTCCTTCACTTCCCTGCACCGCTGCCGCTGCAGCCACGGTCCGCATGGCTTCGAGCTCGCTGAGCATCCCGGCGACAACCGCCTGCTGCTTCCCGGCCAGGTTGTCGGTCTCCCCGGGATCGGCGAGCAGGTCGTACAACTCTACCGGCTCGAGGCCCCGGGGGTTACCCTCGTTTGCCACGACGAGTTTCCAGCGCTCGCCGCGTATCGATTCGAGGACGTTGCCCTCGTGGTCTTCTTCGGCGTACACGCTGGTTGGCGCCTTGGAGTCACCAAAAAGATCGCGTCCCTGCCAGCCCCCGGCGGCCGACAGGCCTGCGCCCGCCGCCACCGTAGGTGCTATGTCGAGTAATCTTGCCAACCCATCGTCACTGCTTCCAGCCCGCGCCGCCCCCGGCAGTTTAATTATCAGCGGGACCCGCAGCTGCTCCTCGTACAAGGTGGTACCATGCCACCAGCCACCGTGCTCGTAGAACTCCTCTCCGTGGTCGGCCGTAAACACGATGAGTGTGTCATCGTACACGCCGGCTTTCTTGAGGGCGTTAATCAACTGGCCGACAAAAACATCGAGATACTCGACGTTGGAGCGGTATAGATCTCGTAACTCGCCGGCCCGTGAGGGGTCGGGGTGCGGCGTTTCAACGCGGGCAACCGCCCGGCCGTTGTAAGGAAGCTCAAAGTAAGGATCGTGCGGATCCATGTAGTGCACAAGCGCAAAAAACGCCCCCTCACTTGCCTGGTCCAGCCAGGGCAACGACGCCCCGTTCACAGTAATGCCGTCCTGGTAGTAGTGGTCAACCTGCTTGCTGCCGGACAGGAAGCGCTCGCGGACCAGGCGCATACCTCCGTAAAG
>DBZX01000071.1:29535-30797 GCA_002311335.1 bacterium UBP10_UBA1149 | reverse complement strand
GTGGCGCCGAAGAAAAAGTTCGGAGCGAGGTAGCGATAGACATCAAAGCCCTGCTCGAAACTGAACGAAGGGGCCACGTTGATGTTAGTCACAAAACCACCGGTAGCGTAACCGTTGTCACCCAGGTGTTCGGCCAGCGTGGTCACCTCGGGCGGCAACAGGTCGGTCTTGTGCATGACCTGGTGAGACGCGGGGTACATGGAGGTCAGGATGGTCGCTATCGAGGGACGCGTCCATGACGATTGCGCCGTGGCGTTCTTAAAAACTACCCCGTCAGCAGCCAGCGCGTCCAGGGAAGGGGTCGTGGCCAACCCGGCGCCGTAAGCTCCGACGTAATCCGCTCTCAGCGTGTCGGCGATTATCAGTAAAACATTGGGGCCCGTGGCGGAACCAATATCGGCCACGTCGTCACCGCCCTCGCCGCCCGCATAAAACGTCACAACGACTCCCAGCAGCAAGGCCGCTGCAACCAGGCCGCCGCAGTTTCGCGCTGCCGTCAACGCGTCGCCCTTATCCTGGACTCGGCGCTGGACGACCGCGCGCAGCAGCACGAACAACAGCAATGCGCCGACCAGGAGCCCCAGGTGCACTGCTATGCCGCTGGGACTGGCAAGCGGCAGGTTCTCGGCGAAGAGATCCCTCGTGATACGGAACTTCGAAACAACCAACCCCAGTGAAGCGGTCACCAGTCCGGCGGCAACGGCCTGGGTAGATTGTTTGAGCGCCGGTAGCGGCAACAACGCGCAGAGCAGCCCCCAGCCGCCACCCATGGCTGCACCCAGTAGTCCGTAGCTGCAGGCAGCAAAGAAAAACACCCAGTACTCGGCAGCACCACCACCGGCTGCGATGACCCCACCCTCGGCCACCCCGACCAAGGCCCCGCCGGCAAAGCCACCCGCTGCTCCAGCAAATATTCTTCCAAGAAAGCTGTTCAAACCCACGTTCTCCTTTAGTTCCGTTCGCTCTTTTCCATCGGCCCCTCGAGGCCTCAATTGTCTACGCGCCTTTCGCGATCAGGGCTTCGTACATGTCTTCCATCTGCCGCACCATCGACTCGGCAGAAAAGCTCTGCTCGACCCGTTCACGTGCTGTGCGCCCCATCTCGGCGCCCAGCGACCGATCATTGAAAAGCGCCCTCAAAACGTCAGCAGTGCCCTGCACGTCGCCATACTCCACCAGGTAACCAGATATACCATGGTCAATCATTATAGGTGCCCCACCGACGGCGGTCGACACCACGGGCATCTGCATGGCCATTGCTT
>DBZX01000071.1:16590-29487 GCA_002311335.1 bacterium UBP10_UBA1149 | reverse complement strand
CAATGCGTTGGACATTCCCTCTGTTTCCGAGGGAAGCAGAAACACGTCCGCCTCCGCAAAAAAAGCGGGCATATCATCCACGACGCCACAGGGCTCAATCCTGTCAGCCACGCCACGCGCACGGGCCAGTTCGGCGGCCTCACCGGCGAGCTCACTTTCCCCCGCCACCCTGACGCGCAGGCCGGGAAACTCCTTTGCCAGTACCGAGATCACGTCGAGTAGAACCGGGTATCCCTTGCGTGGTTTGAACTGCATCACCACGGCCAGCACCGGTCCGTCACCCTCCCGTTCCGCGGGCTCCGCCGCTACCTGGAATTGACGCAGGTCTATACCGCTGGGAATCATCAACATGCGATCCGGCTTCACGCCCTCCACCCTCTCGGTGAACTCGAGCACTGCCGGTGAATTGCCCGTGACCAGGTCGGTGAGCGCGTTGGACACCCTGACCGCGGCCCACTCAGACAGACCCGACGGCTCGTGCAGACCTCGGCGACTGGTAACCACCCGCTTGACACCGGCCATGCGAGCGCAAATGGCTGCAAAAAAATTTCCCCTCAGCAGGTAGCCGTGCACGAGGCAGGGCCCCAGTACCTTCAGCTCGCCCACCAGCCGACGCGCGCCTTGCCAATCGACAAGGTGACCAAGCCCACCGCTCATTCCCAGCGTAGCCACCGGAACATCCATGCCAGCAACCCGGGACAGGAGATCCCCCTCGTCCCTGAGCGCGAACAGGTGAGGAGCAAAGCGCTCGCGGTCGAGCAACCTGAGAACCTGCAGCAGGTGGGTTTGCGTGCCACCTGTGTGCATCGAGGCGACAACGTAGGCGATTGGAACTGGACGGTTGCTGCTCATGGGGTCAGGCGCTCGCCTGGGCGGTTTTATTCTACCAGACGCGGGCCGCGCTAACCGCGGCTTCGCTCCCGGAACTCGACCAGGGCCCGACGCCAGGATGCGATGTCGCTGCGACGTAAAACCAGTACTTCTGACAAGCCCAGTCCCGATTCCCGAAGAAAGAATACCAGCAACAGTACGGCGGCCACGGTATACGACAAGGTGGTGGCCATGGCGGCACCTGCGATTCCCCGCGACGGAATGAGCAACAGGTTCAGCCCCAGGTTCCCAGCCAGGGCTATGTACGCCGCCACTATGTTGACCTGCTGGCGGTTGCGACTCGTGAAGTTTCGCGACAGCAGCACGTACAGAGACATCATGACTATACCAGCGCAGATCCACGGCAGTGGGATCGCCGCCGGTGCGAAATCGCTGCCGTACCACAAGGTGATAAGCCAACGGCCGCTCAGGGCGAGCACAGCGGCAGCCAGGCCCGATATAACCAGGATCTGCCGGCAGGCCATGGCCGTCATCCGATGGGCTTCTTCTTCGCTGCTCCCTGCGAGGCGCGGAAACATCGCCATGCCCAACGACTGCGGGATGTACATCAGGTGCTCGGCAAGGCGAGCCGCGATCGAATAGAAAGCCACTTGCGCCGGGTTCAAAAAATACGCGACCATGTAGATATCGGCCTTGAAGTGAAAATGGGAAGCGATGATCTGCACGTGGGACTTGATGCCGTAGCGAAACATCCGGCGAAAAAGACCGGGATCGAATCCACGCGCGATGGGTGTCTCCTTGTTGACGGACCACAACACCCAGGCTCCCATGAGTATTCTTACCGTGATAACGACAGCCAGGGCGCCGGGTAAGCCTGCCCCGAATCCCACCAGCACCACGGTCATGGCCGCCAGCGTGATCAACGATTCGGCCAACAGTCTCGTGTTGTACACCTTGAAACGGTCGGTCGCCTGCAAAGCGGAGTACAGGTAGCTCTCCATGAGCAGCAAGGGCACCAGCGGCAGGACGACGGCGAGACTCCAGCTCGAGGCACCCCGGAGTATGGTGCCCAGCAATTGCTCCCTGAAAACCACGATCGCGGCCACCAGCAGCACCGAACTGCAAAGCGCGAGGTAGAGGACGTTGGCGACCACCTGGCCAACGTCTTCATTCTCGCGACGGATAAAATACACGGTCGCCTGCGCCTGTCCAAACTTGGCCAGGGTTACCACGCTGGCGGGAAAAAGCGCGACGAGCGCGAATATACCTCGATGCTCGGGGCCGAGCATACGGGCAGTCACCATGCCGGTGAACATGCCCACGGCCATGGTTAGTATTCGCGTGCCGAAGGTACCCGTGACGTCACGGGTCAGGCTTCCCCCCGTCCAGGCCGGCTCTTTCTTTGTCGGCGGGGTATCAGCCACCCGGCTGCTCCATAGCGGGAACAATAAGCCTCATTACCAGCTCCTCCAGCTTCTCCTCCGGCCCGATCTGCAACCTGAAACACGGCACCCGTGATGCCAGCTGTTCGGCATCGGCGCGGGCGTCGGGCGCCGAGGTTTTGGCCGCGAGGTCGAGCACCTCGCCCATGATGCCGATGCGGCGCACTTCCTGGGCCATGGTATTGCCGGCGAACATGCGTTCTACGCAGGCAGACGCATCAAATCTTTCGAGCAAAGTGTGACTGCCCCGTTCGACGGAAAAAATAGCAGCCGGTTCGCAGGGGTTCATTTCGATCTCTGCAGGCACGTATCCGTCCCGTGCAAAAACCCGCCCCTCTCCAGTTGCTACCAACTTTTGAGCCCCGGACCCGGCGAGGGCCAGGCTGTGCGAATCGAGTAACACTGTCTCGGGGCAGGCAAGCACCTGCGAAGCATTGTAGAGCAGCAGGTTGTCCGACAGCATCGCCGACCCGTCCACGCCAAGCATGGACACCGCCAGGGTGGACTTGCCGCAGCCGGGCATACCCGTGAGCAAGGCCGTGCCCGACGGGGTGCGGACCGCTCCCCCGTGGAGAACATGCCAGCCCTGCTGGCGACTCAACCGCCACAGCACAGGGTGGTAAAATAGATAGTAGGCCAAGGTGCTGAAGCGATGCGACATCAGGGCATCAAGACGTCGCCGGTAGCGAAGCCGACGCAGCCACTCCACCCCCTTCCGGTCACCCAGGCGAAAATAATATTTACCTTCCAGCGAGGTCGGTATGTCCGACGCGTCGACGTGCAGCTTGAGGTTGGCAAAATCATCTATGCGCATCCACCAGGCCTGCCCACCCTTCAGGTACAGATCCCGGTCGGGCTGTCGTTCCCAGTCTGCGAGGCCGAAGACCTCGCGCGGAGAACGCGGCGGTTTCCCCTCGCACCAGGTCAGGCGCGACAGCAGGTCGGGCGGGCTGGAGTCTTCTACCAGCAGTCTCTTAAAAACTGAGGAGGCGTAATCGCGGAAAAGTGTCGAGTCGCTGTAGAGGTCCAGCCGCACCCCGTGCAGCGCCAAGCGCAATGCTTCATCTTGCTGATTCAACATGTAACAGGCCCGGTTCAGGCCCGGACGCCGTACCCCGGGCTACCATGATAGCGCTCGATCACGCCGTCATAAACAGCGCAGATGCTATCTACGTGCCGTTGCAGTGAAAAAAGTTTCGCGTTAGCCCGTCCGCCGAGGGCCAGTGCTTGCGCGACTTCGCCGTTCTCGAGTATCGACACAAGGGCGTCGGCCAGTGCCGCGGGGTCGCCAGGCTCGACCAGGAGCCCGTCCTTCTCCTCGTGCACGAACTCGGGTACACCCCCGGCCCTCGTGGCGACCACCGGGGTTCCGACGGCCATGGCTTCGATTATCACGCGACCAAAAGGCTCGCCGCGCACCGAGCTATGAACGACCACGTCGGCCGCAGCCATCACGTCGGGGACATCGCCGCGCGCACCGGTAAAAAGAACCCTCGAGGACAGCTCGTGTTCTTCCACGAAACGCCGACAGCGCTCGGCGTAGTCGTGCCCACTCCTGTGCACTCCACCGACCAGGGCGACGGTCAGAGCGGGAATCCTTTCCTTGAGAAGAAGCAGCGCCTCGAGCACTACTATCTGCCCCTTCCACTCTTGCAGGTTGCCGACCACCACGACCAGCCTGCCGTCCTCTCCTATGCCGAATTCGCGCCTTATTTCGCCGAAAGGTTTCTCTGGCCTGAAGCGTTCGAGATCGAGGCCATCGTAGATCACGTGGTAGGCCGGGGGGCATATTCCCTGCGACACGCAGTGGCTCTTAATGGCCTCGGTCATGCAGATCGAGGCTGCGACGCCGCGGGCCAGCCCGCGCTCTACGAACGAGTGCTTGTCGAAGCCCTTGCTGTGCACCACGCAGGGGATACGGCACAGCCGCGCGGCCACGATCGCATCAAGGTTGGCCCTGTAGCCGTTGCACACGTGGACGAGGTCTGGTTTCTCGGCCGAAAGCACCCGTGACAGCCTCAAGGCCGTGGGAAGTGTTTCGAAGGCGAAGTCGCCGGCCCGACGCACGAACTGCATAGCCGAAGCGACCGCCGAAACCGACTTGACCCGGCGGTAGCTGGGATTTGCGTGCAAGCCGTGGTCCCGGGGCAAGCGTCGCTTGTTGAAAACGATGACGCGTACCCCCAGCTGGCGGAGTTCCTCGACGACTTCCTTGTCCTCGTAAAGGACAACTACCGGTTCGTAGCGGGAGCGGTCCAGTCCACTGATGAGATGCACCATCCCGGTCAGAGACCCACCGACCACGTGTCCGGATGAAGCCTCGAGGAAAAGAACTTTCATTTTCCCGCGTCCGCCGATCGACGCAGTGCCTCTTCGGTGGCAACAGCGGGTGACCAGCCGAGGATCTCGCGAGCCCGCGTGCTCGAGTAGCGTGCGTTCCTGGCGGATCGCTCAAACTGGTAGGCGGGTGTCCATTGCCGACGCTTGAGCAGCTTGAAGAAAAAAGCCACGGCCCTTATCGCGGGCAGCAGCAATGCCGGCGGCAGGTAGACCACCCTCGCCCCCGACGACTCGGCCGCTGCCAGCATGCTGAAGTACTCTCGCTGCCTGAGCGAACTATCATCGACGAGATTAAACACCTGTCCGTCCACCCCGGGGGTCGTGGCCGCGAGGACCAGTGCGTCAGCGGCGTTTTCTACGTAACAGATCGGTACCGGGTAAGATGAGCGACTGACAACCAAGTGCAGGGGCCCCAGGCGCTTGCTTACGCGGCCCCTGAACAGCGGCCGGCCAGGTCCGTAGAGAACCCCGGGCCTGACAACTACAACAGGGGCACCGGACCTGAGCGCGGCCATCGCCGCGCGATCGGCATGAATTTTTGAGCGGGTGTAATGTCCCCTCAACAGCGGCTTGCGGTCATAGGCTTGTTCTTCGTCGACCTCGATTTCCGAGCGTCCCCGGCCTAGGTCAAATATGCCGAGCGAACTCACGTGCACAAAACGCCGCGCACCTGCGGCCAGCGAGGCTTCTATCAGCCGGTGAGTGCCCAGCACATTGCTGTTGTGAAAAACTCCCCAATCGCCGCTGGTCTGCACGTGTGCGCCAGCGTGAATCACCCCTCCACAACCCTGTAGCGAAGCGGCGAACCCGTCAACGTTTTCGAGTTCGCCAACAACAACGGTCGCGCCCTGTCGTTCGAGTTCCGTACTGTCAGAACCGGCGCGCACCAGCGCTACCACTTCGTGGCCGGCTTCACACAGTTGGCTGACAACGCGGGCCCCAAGAAAACCCGTCGCACCGGTAACGAAGACCTTCACCGGTCAGCCCCGTCGCCGTCTTTGGCTATCGCCGCCCAGATCTGCTGCGTGACATCGACCACTGCGCGGGCTTCATCCACGCTCACCGGCGACTCACCGCCCTCGTCCACGGCGGAATAAAAGCGAGACAGGAGATTTCCCATACCGGGATAGAACCTGGTTTTCCCGGTCAGGAATTCGACCGTACTGCGCCCCGTCTGCGAAAACAGCTGCCAGGCCTCTTCGAGATTGGGTAGGGACTTACCAATCAGCTTTGGTACGTTGCGGACGACACGCCTGATGATGGTCATGTTGTTCAGGTTCACGTCCACGGTCATTCGCGTTCCGTAAAGCCTGAGCGTGTTGCTCTGCGGGTGGGCGTTCATCGAAATGGTCAACATCCCACTCACGTCACCTGATTTCATCAGCACGCGCAGCTCGCGCGGGCCTTTTTCATCCCTGCGATCAAAAGCCCAGGCCTGGAGTTCATCGACCGGCCCCAGGAAAGCCAGTTGCAGGTACAGCGGGTGTGGAAGCAGGTCGCCCAGGCCCCCACCCGTGAGCTGGGATAGCCAGGCTCGCTCGCTCGCGTGACCGGCCTGGTAGCTCTCCACGCCCACGAGGTCACCGAGCACACCGTCTGCAACGAGCCGCCGGGCTTCGAGCATGACGGGGTCAAACAGCCGATTGTGATCAACGCAAAGCATTCGACCAGCCTTGTCGGCGGCGGAGACCATGCGGTTAACTTCTTCTACCGATACCGCGGCTGGTTTTTCCACCACCACGTGCACACCGGCCTCCAGCGCGCTTACCGCGACCTCGGCGTGGGTATGCGGCGGCGTCAAGACGTGGACGACGTCGAGTTCTTCCGCCGCGAGCATCGAACCCGCATCGGCGTAAGTTCTCTGCACGTCAAAACGATCGGCGAGATCATTAGCGGCACCAAGATCAGCATCGGCTATCGCGACAACGTCGGCACCGGCTTTACGAATGTAGGGTACGTGTACACCCGAGATGATGCCGGCTCCTACCAAGCCGACCCTGGCGCTGGACGATCGCTCCATTGAATATCCCGAGTGTATTCCTGCCCGGTCAGCCGAGCGTTCACCGTTGCGGAGGTGGCCAACGGCAGAAACCTGCTATGCCGACTCGGCGATCTCCTTGCTGCCTTCGCCCTCGCCTTCGAGGTCTACGCGTTTGCCCCCGAAGCCGTACTGCCTGAGATAAATGAGGTTGGAGTAGACCGGGTCGTCGACTTCAAGAGCCCCACCTGACAGCAAGCCCCTCAGCTGTTCAACGCCCCGTTGTACCGAGTACTTGGGCTTGAACTTCAAGACGTACTCGATCTTGTCAAAACTGACCTTGTAACTCCGCAGGTCGTCGACCGCGGCTACGTGCTCCACCGCGATGCCCAGGTCAGGGAGTGCCGCGGCTACGATGTCGGCGGTCTCGCCGATGGTGTGATTCTGGGAGTTGCCTCCAACGTTGAAGATCTCTCCCGATACTTCTTCGGACGGGGCTTCTGCGGCCGCAAGAAAAGCTCTCGCCACATCCTGTACGTGCACATGGGGTCGCCACGCTTCGCCACCCATCACGGTCACCTTGCCACCCGAAAGCGCCCGCGCTGTCATGGTGTTGACCATCAGGTCCAACCTCATCCTCGGCGAAGTACCAAAGACGGTGCCAAGCCTCAGCGTCACCACTGAGCAATCTTCGAGTTCGGAGTTGAGTATTCCTTCCGAAACGATTCGGCTACGGGCGTAGAACGAAACCGGGTTCAGAACCGAGCCCTCGTTGAGAACCAATCCCTCGTTGGCCCCGTACACGCTGCACGACGAAGCGAACACGACCCGCTTGACCTCGGGGGCCAGGCGAACCACCTGGCTCAGAAGCTTGGTCGACTCCACGTTGATCGCCAGGGTCTCTTCGTGGTCCAGCTCGCAGGCACCGTCGCCGACCAGGGCCGCCAGGGCAATGACAGCACGCACGCCGCGCATACAGCGAATCAGGTCGCGAATATTGCATATATCACCGCGAAGAACTTCCAGGCGCGGGTTCGAGTAGCAATCCTTGAGCCCCATGTCACCGTAAAGAAAACAGTCAAGCACGCGAACCCTGTAGCCCTTGGCGAGCAGCATCCTTACCAGGTGACTACCCACGTAACCGGCTCCACCGGTTACCAGGACCATATCTCCGGGACTCAAAACTTCCCCCGCAGTTACATTGCTTTCGGTCACGCTTCTCTCTCCCTTACCGCGGTAATCGCATCGAGGATGCCGGTATCCATCTGTTCGAGCAGCCCGGAAAGAGCCGGCAGCAGCCGGTAAGGGATTCCTATCGCCTTGCAGGCCTCGGTAATATCGCGCACCTCGGTCGGACTGAGGTCGGCCAACGAAACCAGCACCAGTTTAACCTGGTGAGTGCTCGCGGCCATGGCCATGTCGGACGCGCCGCCAATGACCCTTACCCCGTGTATGAGGCCGCCCCAGCTGTCGGGCTCGTGGTCTATGATTCCCATGGGCATATAACGTGACTCCGGATCTTCAAGCAGCGCCCGCAGTATGTTGTCCGCCCCGTGCCCCGATCCAGCAACGAGAACGTTGACCATCGGCCCGGTCCAGCCGTCAGTAGCACCGCCGGCCCGGAAGGCCTGCATGAGATAACGACTGATCGTCAACATAAAAACGACCAGCATCCAGTCTATCAGGAAAATGGCCCGCGAATGCCCGCGAAAACCCGAAAAGTAATCGGCAGCCACGATGAGCGCTGAGCCCACGCTGACCGCCTTTATGATGGCCGCGAAGTCACGACGGGAAAACCTCTCCACCGCCCGCTGGTAGAGACCGAAGTAGACAAAAACCGGCGGCCGCAACACCGTGATCCACAGCAGGGTAACCCCTATGTAAGGCATCGACCGATCTTCGAGCACCCAGTCCATCTTCAACAGGTTGGCGAAGATATAGGCCAGGATCACCAGCAGCAGGTCGCCCAACGCCATGTAAATGCGGCTGCGGTTACGAGCGAAAAACCCCACCTTCAACTGGCTCAGCGCGAGCTTGAATACCCCGACCAGCAGAAAACCGAGATCACCGGCAACCGAAAAATTGCGCACGTAGTCAAGGTCGCGCGCCAGTTTCCCAGGCAGTAAGTGTTCGATGTAGTAGGACTCGGTATCAACGGTGCTGTCGGGGTACTCGTCGGTCTCGTCACGCCCGTCCATCTGGCTGGGCCCTATCATGCCCGGCTTCACGTCGAGCACACCCCGCTGTTCGGTGGAATAGAAGTTTACGAAGTAGGGGTCTTCTGGACGCGGGCCGACGAGCGACATGTCACCCACAAAGACATTGAAGAGTTGCGGCAGCTCGTCCAGCTTCGTCCAGCGCAGGACATGTCCCACCCGGGTAACGCGGGGATCTCGCTTAACGGTCAGCCTTGCGCCGCTACGATAAGCGCCCACGACCATCGTCCTGAACTTGAAAATCCAGAAGGGCTGGCCGCCCTGGCCACTTCGTTCCTGGCGATAAAAAACAGGGCCACGGGTATCTAGTTTTACGAACGCGGCTATCACCAGCAGCAGCGGCGACAACATCAGCAGTCCAAGCAGACAGAAGAACAAGTCGATTGCCCGCTTTCCTATGGACGCGGCGTTCTTCATGCCCGCTGCTCCCCTGCTATTCTCTTGACACTGTTGACCACCGCGGCGACGTCATCGTCAGTCATCGTAGGAAAGAACGGCAACGAAATCGACGTCTCGAACAGATTCGAGGCATTCTTGAAACTGTCGCGGCTGAGACCGAGCTTTTCCTGGAACCACGGGTGGTAGTGGGCAGGAATAAAATGGACACTGGTACCTATGTTGTCGGCCTTGAGCATGTCGATGAAATCGTTCCGCGAGCAGCGCAGTTCTACGGGCTTGAGCCTCATGATGTACAGGTGCCACGCCGACACGCCTTCGGTACAGGGCGCCGGCGTAATGATGCCCGGCAGACCTTCGAGCAGCTCGGTGTAAAGCCTCGCCAGTTCAACGCGCCTTTCCTGGAACCCCTGCAGTCGGTCAAGCTGGTGAAGGCCTATGGCCGCGTTGATGTCGGTCATGTTGTACTTGAAGCCCTGCCGCGAAACTTCGTAGTACCAGCTCCCCTCGGCCGAATAGCGTTTCCACGCGTCCCGCGAGATACCGTGAAGCCGGATCATGCGCGCCGCGTCGGCCATCTCCTCATCGTCGGTAGCCAGCACGCCTCCCTCCCCGGTGGTGATATTCTTGCCGGCGTAGAGGCTGTAAGCCGATACCCGGCCGAGGCCACCAACCGGGGCACCCCGGTACTCGGTGCCCAGGGCGTGGGCCGCATCCTGCAGCACCCAGGCACCGCAGTTCTCGGCGAGCTCGCTGATCGCGGCCATGTCGCAGGGCACACCGGCGATGTGTATGGGCAGGATGACCCGCGTGGCATCATTGCAGCTCCGAGCCACGAGCGCGGGGTTTATGTTGGGAGAATCCTCCAAGGTGTCCACGAGAACCGGCCTGGCGCCGGCCTGGAGAATACTCGAGATGGTCGAGGGAAAGGTATAGGGGCTGGTTATGACTTCGTCGCCCTCTCCGAGCTCACCGGCCACCATGGCTATATGAAGCGCTGCCGTGCACGAAGAGACCGCGACGGCGTGGCGAACGCCAGCCACCTGAGCAAATTTTTCCTCGAAACGCACGGTCTTCGGCCCCATCGTGAGCCACCCTGACTTCAGGGTATCAACCACCTCGGCGATCTCCTCGTCCCCGAGGTACGGGCGGTGGAAAGGGAGAAATTCTTTCAGCCTGCTGTCGCTCACAATCCGCTCGTCTCGCCGGACCGCAGATAGCTGTTGATAATCGCCCCCAGTTCAACGAGGTTTTTATTCCTGTCCCAGATATCTTCTACTTTCTTTCTCGCCGCCGAACCAATGCGCGCAGCCAGGCCTGCGTCCCCGTGCAGGCGCGCGATGGCATCGGCCAGTCCCACGCTGTCTCGTTGCTCAACGAGGATCCCGTCTACACCGTCGTCGATGAGCTCGGGCACGCCCGATATATTAGACCCGATAACCGGAAGGCCCGTGGCCATCGCCTCTGCCAGTACGTTGGGAATCACGTCCTGTTTACCGTAGCGCCCGAGCACGATACTGGGAAGGACAAAAATATCGGCAGCCCCGTAGAGCCCCGCCAATCGGTCATGATCAATATAGCCATGGAAGGTCACACGAGCAGAAATTCCAAGCTCTGCGGCTCTTTTTTCGAGAAACGCTCGCTGTGGGCCGCCGCCGGCCACGTCGCAGCTCACGCTTATGCCGCGCTGCGCCAAAACGGCGATGGCGTCGAACAGGTAGTGGATTCCCTTGTATTCTTCGAGGCTGCCGCAGGTCATCACCCTGAAGCCCTCGTGCTCTTCCTTCCTGGCCACACTGAAACGTTCGAGGTCCGCGCCGTGGTAATTCACGTGGATCTTGTCGGACTCATCCCGGGCTACCATCGACGCGAGGTAGTTTGCGTTCACACTCGCGCAGGTGACCACAAACTCAGCCGACCTGATCTTCTCGGGTAGCAGCCTGGCCACCATGTGGATGTCGTAGGCGTGGGCCGTGAAGCTGTAAGGAATCCCGCTCCACCTGCGTACGAGCATGGCCACCGTGGTGGGATAGGTAGCCCAGTGCGCGTGCACGTGTTCTATGCCCTCTCTCTCGAAAAGCTCGGCGAGGTAGAAAGCGTAGGGCAACATGGCAAAAGAACGCAGCAGGTAGAGCAGGTCGTTGCTCTTCAAAAACGCGTCTACGCGTTCTTGAATCCCCATCGTGCTTCCACCCCCGCCGTCGCCCACGACGCGCTCTGGCACGTCTCTCCAGGTCGTGAACACATAGCCGACCAGGCCCAGCGCTTTGAACGGTCGCGAAGTGAATGCCCGCAGGGTTGCTGCGAGCATAGCCGGCGCCAGGATTCGCGGGCAGTAAGCGGTCTCTTCAATCAGCGGAAGAGCTTCGGGCTGTTGCTGGCCCTTGCTTCTTGGCTTCAGGGAAACCAGACGCAGATCATAGCCACGTCGCTTCAGCCCGAGCACCTCACCCAGGGTAAAGGTCTGGTGTAGGACCGGAAACGCCGGAAAGAGGTAGGCCAGGCGACGCATAAGTTTAATCAGGTAGCCAAGGCAACCGTTGCCCGGCCACCGGGGACCGTTCCCGTTTCACGGTAGTACTCGTGCAGCCTGATAAGACTCAGGCACAAGCCAACTATGATGTAAAAAACGATGTTCACCCACATGTCCGCGAACACGCAGAATACCACGAAACCGATGAGCGAAGTGTGCATGGCATCGACAGCCCACTTCATACCCACTGGAGCATAGGCGCCCTCGGCGTACTCGCGCCGCAGTACCCGCAGCCTCCTGAAAAGGCTAACGAAAGCATAGAGGTACAGGATAAGGACTACCAGCCCCCCCTCGACTGTCGCCCAGAGATAAGAATTGTGAGGAGGCGCGGACTCTCCGTAGGGATCTACGGCAGCACGCTCGGTTGCAAAATTACCCAGACCCACGCCGAAAACCGGGTGCCGGGGAATCATGGCCAGGGTCGATACGAGATTCTGACCGCGTTTTTCGAATGATCCACGGGCGATCTGACCCTCGGCAAGAGCCTCGGGACTGGCGCGAAACTGGGTCAGCCTGATCGCGACCTCTTCGGGCAATATCGCGCCGACCAGATTCACCTGGAAACCGAATTGCAGCAGCAGGGCCAGCGAGGCCACTGTCATGCCCACCACGCGCCTGAGGCCGAAACGTCCTTCCATCGATACAATGGTCAGGAAAAGCAGGAGATTGAGCACCCCGCTGCGCGAAGCGGTAAGGGGAATAATTATGATCGGAATCACGACGGCCACGACCCACAGTACCCGCCCGAACCAGTGCTTTACCTCGCTGCGGTAGTACCAGGTAAGTGCGAGACAGAAAAGGGCAAAGTAGGCGAGCTTGTTCGGGTTGCGCCCGGTGTAAAGAGCGGTGCCGATGTCGCCAAGTACCCTTACCCGACCGGTACCCCAACCGAATGGCCCGGCTTCTGCGCTGATGCTGAAGTAGGTCATTACCAAGCAGGCAACCACGGTTGCCATTACCACTGTGATCTCCCGCGGACTGCGTACGAAGAAGAAAAGGAAAATCAAAAAGAGATAGCGCGTGACCAACTTCATACGCGGATCGCGCATGTCGATGAGCACCGCGTCGCCGGCAGCCCTCACGCGCAGCGCCTTTTCCACCACGACTTCCGACATTCCCTCCGCCGCGGGCGTATAAGCGAACGACGCCACGATAAAAATC
>DBZX01000071.1:1886-16554 GCA_002311335.1 bacterium UBP10_UBA1149 | reverse complement strand
TAGCAAGAGCGATCATGACCGGTTCCGTAAAAAGCCAACCGGGACGCTCCCTGATAAAACCGATAGCCAGCATACCAATGAACACCAACCCCAGCACGTTGTTTATGGTTACGTTACCGCCGGCAATCAGAAAGTTGGGGTAGGTAAAAAGGAAAGTAACCACGTAGATGCAGATGCCCACCACCGGGCGACGCAGTACGAGCGAACCGGCGAGCAACGCAGAGCCGGCACCAAGCACGACCATTCCGCCGCCCGCACTGAAAGCCACGGCGGCCGCCGCCGCCACGCCGACGGCTGCCACGTAGGCCGCGAGCTGCCCCCCGCGTACCGCGGGCATTGTTTGCTGGGTTATCGTCGCCATCGGGCGAGTGCCCTACCGGTCAGGCTACGAGCTCGGATATAGCGACGGGGATGTACTCGCGCCGCTTGTTGAGAACTGAGCCCAGGACTTCCCCACCGGCCTTGCGAATGGCTTCTATAGTCCTCGAAGCTACCGCGACGGGTGTCGAATCGGCCTCCACGACCAGTACCACTCCGTCGACCGCACCGGCAACCGTGGCCGCGTCAGGGTACAGCGCAAACGGGGGTACATCGATGAACACCAAGTCGGCCTGTGACGCGAGCTCTTTTACAAGGGCAGGCATGTCGGCTCTCTCGAGCAGCACAATTGCGTCGTCGCCACCGGTCCCGGCGGTGACCAGGCGAACACCCCTCTCCGCGGTGTCCTGTGTCACCTGGTCCAGGGTCTTCTCGCCGGAGATGACATTCATGACACCTTCGGGCGAACCGGCCTGGGCCATGCGCCACAAGGAAGGGGTACGGAAGTTCATGTCGACGAGGAGAACCTTGTTTTCCCCGTTGGCGGCTGCCGCCCGGGCCAGCAACCAGGCCACCGACGAGGTGCCCTCGCCGTGCAGCGAACTCGAAACCACGACGGTTTTTACTTCACTGCCGATTTTGACACTGGCCATCGCCTGCCGCAGTTCGAAATCCTCATCGGCCGTGGCCGTCGCGATCCCGGGTGCACCGATGCCCCGCTGCCCGGTCTCGGCAGCTCCCGACCTGAGGTTCTCGGCTCTCTTCAGTGCTTCGTATGTTCTACTCATGACTTTCTTGCTCCAGTTCCACTCGTACCGCTTTCACCGTACTCGTCTTCCGGCAGCTCCGCGATAACGGGAACCCCCAGGTTGTAGCGCACATCGGCGGCGCTGTTCATCACCGGGGTCAACAGCTCCATCGCTACCGCCGAACCAACGCTTATCAGCAGGGCGACGAACAGCGACAGCACCATGGTAATGCCCTTGAAGTCGGGTACCTTCTGCAGGGGAAGACCCGCTGCCTCGATGATGCTCACGCCCGAAATACCCGCCTTGTCCATCGCGCTCGAAATGCGCAGTTGGTCAAACTTCTGCAGAAGACCGCGGTAAGTGTCCTTCTTCTCCTGCCTGCTGCGGCGCATCCTCATCACTTCGTAGTGCTGCCCGTGCATTGTAGCAATGCGTACTCCGTAGCCGCCGAGTTTCTCGGCGAGAAGTACCCTGCGCGACTCCAGTGCCCCCAGCTCCGCCTGGGAATCCAACAAGGACTCCTCGATACGCCGGCGAATACTCGAAGCGGTGATTTTCTTACGACCGACAATGGTCTTCTCCTGGGTCTTCACCTGGGCCGTGAGCGCCGCTATCTCCCTGTCCACGTCCACGAGCAGGCGATGCTCGGGAGTGTAGAGCTGAAACAGCCGTTCTCTTTCAATCTTGAGGCGGAAAAGGTTCTGGCTCAGGAAGCCAACCAGCGGGTTGGGCACCATGTCCACCTCGGAGGTGCCGCTCTCCGGTACGTACTCGAGTTCTGCCTCCAGCGCTACGATCCTCGTCCCAGTCTCGGCGATCGAAGCCTCGGTCCTCCGCAGGTCTGCCTCGACCTGGGCCTGGTGGCGGATGAGCGCATCTTTTTGCGTCGCCACCGCGGTAAGGCCGTGTTCCTTGTCAAAATCCTCAAGTTCCTTGTCCATGACCCCCAGGGAGACACGGGCCATTTGGAGCTCTCGTTCAAAAAACTCGGCCGCCCCCCTCGAGCTGTGCAGCTCTATGGAGTAGTCGATATAAAGCCTGACCAGCGAGTTAACCACCAGTACCGCCGTCGCCTCAGAATAATTGCGGTACGAAACCTCGACCACGTTGGAGTCAGCCTTGCGCACCACCGTCAAGGAACCCCGCAAGCTCTCCATGGAGGGAACGTCGGGGTCAGTCTCACCATCGCCGGCCATCGCCGCGGCGAGGTCGAAGTGCAACCTGCGCAGCAGTTCACGGCTCCTGAGAACCTGCATCTCCGAGTTCACCAACGAATCGTTGGGAAGACTGGAAACCTCTTCCTTGCGATCCATGGGAGAGACCTCGGGATAGACGCGGTCCTTTCCTATGAGGATCTTCGCCGACGCACTGTAAATCGGAGCCTTGAGCAGGTTACCCAGGTTGCTGGGCACGAAGACCAGCAAAAAGAGCAGCACTACAAGGCGGCGGTGTTTGAAAACGGCCCCAGTCGCCTGGCGCAGCAGATATCCGGATCTTGCTTCCATCGAAATTCGTCCTCTCCTAGTTTCCTATGTTCGGCAGCCGCGTGCTCGGCTCCCTGACCGGTATCAGCCCGCGAATGTACTGGTCAACCCAATTATTGGCGTTGGCGATCCAGGTACGGGGCACGAACACCACGTCATTGGGTCCCAGCAACGCATCGGCGCTGGCATCTCCGTCGTCTATCATTGCTTCCAGATCGAGCCTGTCGGCTTCGTAATCACCGGGCCCCTTCCAGCGAACAAGCAGCACGCTGTCAGCCTTGGCAGTGCGCTTGAGTCCGCCGCGCTCGACTATGGCCCTGAAGGAAGTCAAGCCGGGCCTCAGTCGCACGTAACCGGGATCCCTGACTTCGCCACCTACGTAGACACGCCTGACCGCCATCTCGCGGATCACAACGCTCACCGTGGGTTCGCGGTAGGTCACCGACGCCCTGCTCAGTAGGTCCCTGCTCAAGTCCCAGGTCGTCAGGCCGGCTGCCCGGAACTCCCCGAGGGAAGGCACACCAACGTGGCCATCACTCCTGACGGTAGCCACGGTGTCCAGCTCCGGGTGAAAAGGAAACTTGATATCGATCACGTCGCCCACCACCACGCTGTACGGCAGCGTGGTACCGTCGGCAGCCAGGGCCTCGGACGGGATGAATGGACCCATTGATAATTCCCTGGCTGCCGAGCAACCCGAAAGCGTAACCGCCGTCACCAGGATTAAAGTTCTTATTATCGTCATCATAGTGTTCTTTCCGTTCTGTAGTCATTGCCCCGGCAGACCGCATGGCGCGGCAGCCAGGGCGAGTTTTCTCTCCCCGGAGACAGCAAATATAATGCCACGATATCCCCCACCTGCGGGGAACATTCTTCCCCCGACCGGGGGGAGATACCCACCCATCTGGCCGTTCGGACTCCCCGCCCGGGTGGGTTTTTGTGACCTTGGATCATCATCAATAAAAACTGCCTTTGCTCTCTGCCGCAGGCTTGGCCCGGACTACGCGTCATTGCATAAACGCAAGGCTGGGCGTTTCCGCACTGTCGCGGCACTCAAGCCCCGGGTATCAAGGCCGGCGATTCATCGGTGGCCAGCTGGCGCGCGGGCGTGAGGCTTGCTTCGTGTACCGCTGAGTTAACAACGAGACCGGCCACGCGAAGCGCCGAGTCGCGATCGCCGAAGCCGACCGCGAACAGACCCACCCCGCGTCCGTCTTCCAACCTGCGGGTCTTCAAGGACACCCCTGCCTCCTGGCTGCTCACGAGGTCGCGCATCCCGTCAAGGCGTTCGAAACTACCGCTCGCCACCAGCAGGACCTGCCAGCCGCCGGAGTTACCAGCGCTGACCATCGCCCGCGCGTCGTTGAAGGGCAGGAACAGGGTGCCGCCAACCGCCAGCTTCCTGGGGTTACCCAGCTCAGGGTTGGCTTCAAAAATACGATCGAGTGTCGCCGGGAGGGGGTTTCCGTATGCCGCCTCGGCGATATCCCAGATCGTGTCGCCGTTTTTGACCAGCACGTCCCTACCCGCCGCTACACCTGCGCCCGCAGTTATGTACAAGGCTGGCTTCGCCGGGCGACTGGTGTCGTAGAGTCTCGCTGCGGTTGACCTGGCGAGTATCGCCGCAAGCCGCGTGCTGGCTGAAACAACATCGAGGAGTTCCGCGCTGGGCTTGCTGGCGAGCGCGGTAGCGGCTGCCGCAGCGCCGAGCGCCTCAGCCGCCGTCGCCTCAATCACCGGTCCTGCGACGACGCTGCCGGTCAACACGGGTGGCTCCCGCGTTTCGCTCGTCGCAACGGCGGAGCGCGTGTCCACTTCCTCGACCCGGCTGACAACTGCAGCCGCCGAGGGAAAGCTTTGCTCCGCGACAAAAGAGAGCGCCTCGGCCGCAGGGGCTGAGGGGACTGCAAGCGCCCTCTCCTGCCCGGTGTCAGCCAATGCGCGGTAGGCGGGCTCTTCTGCCGCCTGGCCGGCCACGTTTGCCCAGCTGAGGCCCAGGACCAGCGAAGCAGCCACGGCCGCAACCGCCACACGACGGCCCTTGTGGCCCATAGCGCAGCGCATACGGATGATCGCCGCCCAGGAGCCAAGCCCGCTGGAGCCCTCCACATCGCGCACCGCTTCGTTCATCAGCCTGCACCCGACCCGCTTGCGTCCGGCGGCAAAAGCTATGAGCAGGGCGTTGTCACACACCACGTTCACCAGGCGGGGTATCCCTGCCGAGGCCATCCACACCAAGCGGAGCGCCGTAGAACTGAACACGCCGGGCTCTTTGCCACCCGCGCCCCTGAGGCGCGTGGTCACGTAAGCGCCGATTTCGCTCTGCCTCAAGGGTTCCAGCCTCGCCCGCGTACCGATGCGCTGCCGCAACTGCCGCAGCGAGGGATCCCTGAGTTTTTCTTCGAGTTCGGGCTGTCCCGAAAGAACTATCTGCAGCGTTTTTTCCTTGGAAGTTTCAAGGTTGGTGAGCAACCTCAGGCCCTCGAGCACGGCATTGGGCAAGGTCTGGGCTTCGTCTATGAGCACGACCACGTTGCGACCCTCGACCAGGGATTCAAGGAGAAAACCGTTCAACCTGTCGAGCATCCCGAGCCTGGCGCAGCCCTCGACGTCAAGACCGAGTTCCATGCAGATGTACTCCAGTAGTTCGTCAAAACTGACACCGGGGTTAAAGATGAACACCACCGTGCTCTCGTCCTGCAGCTCTTCGGCGACGCGCTTGAGCAGCGTGGTTTTACCAGTACCGGCCTCACCCACCAGGGAGATACAGCCCTTGCGCGCGCGTATCCCGTACAGCACCGAAGCCAGTGCCTCCCGTGTGACCGAGTTGACGTAATGAAACCGCGGGTCGGGTGTCAGGTTGAAGGGGTCTTCCGACAGTCGGTAGAAATGAGCGTACATAGCTTGCTGCCTCCGCGATGCTCGCTGTCCGTTCGGCGCCTGCCTGGCTCCGAGCGCGGACGGGATTCCATCGCAGTAAGCAAATTAGCAACCCCCGTGCCATTCCCCCCCTGTCGGGTAGGTGTTGCCCCCCGAGTGGGTATTCCAGAAATGCCCACTGTTTACGCGCTTTTTCGGGGTTTTTATTGGACGGGACTCGAGAAGCCCTCCCCCCCTGTGGGTGGGGCGAGACTTGCGAAATCAAGAGATCATTGCAGCCCTGCACGGCCAGCCGGGTTGTTGCCCTACCCCCGGAACTCCTCGCGACGTAAACCGTGGGATTTCATTTTGCGGTGCAACGTGGCCGCGTCGATCATCGCGTATCCCGCGCTAACCGCTATGGCTCCCGCGTTACGCGACAGCAGAGACTCCAGGTACTCTCTTTCAGCACGCCGGAGGTACTCCTTGAGCGGTAAGCGAAGGGCTCCGCTCGCCGCCTGTACACCCGCACCGCGGAGTTTACCCGGAGCGCTCGAGGGAATATCGATCTCCGACAAGGCCGTCCCCCTGCACTTGATGATGGCCCGCTCAACTACGTTTCTCAGTTCACGGATGTTGCCTGGCCAGTGGTAACTCATCAGTTCACGAAGGATTTTGTTCGAGGTGCTCTTGATTTTCCGTTCCACGGCTATCGGGTTGGATTTCAACAGGTCAGCCACCAGCAGGGGCACGTCCTCGATCCTGTCCCTGAGTGGCGGCAGGTCAACCGGCACCACGTTTATGCGGTAGAAAAAATCCTCGCGCATTTCGCCGCGCTCAACCATCTGGTCAAGGTTCTGATTGGTAGCCGTTATTACCCGAAGATCTACCTTTAACAGCCGGTTTCCGCCGAGTTTCTCGATCTCCCTCTGCTCCAGCACTCGCAGCAGCTTGAGCTGCATGGCCAGCGAGATGCTCTCGACCTCGTCGAGAAACAAAGTGCCGCCGCTGGACAGTTCGACCTTGCCCACGCGGTCGGCTACCGCGCCTGTGAAGGCCCCTCTTTCGTAACCAAAGAGCTCGCTCTCGAGCAGGGTTTCGGGAAAAGCCGCGCAGTTGATAGCCACGAACCGGCCTTCTTTGCGGCGCCCCTGGTAGTGGATCGCCCTGGCTATCAGCTCCTTACCCGTGCCCGATTCTCCAGATATGAGAACCGTAGCGTCGTTGTGGGCAAGAGACTCCACGGTCTCGAAGAGTTCGTGCATGACCGGGTTGCGACTGATCATGTTGGCAAACGAAAAACGTTCGCTCAGCTGGCCACGCAGGTAGCTGATCTCGTTGATCAGCTTGCGCTTCTCCATGACCTTTTCGGCAGCAAGAAGTATGTCTTCGCGCTCAAAAGGCTTGGTTATGTAATCTTCGGCGCCGTGCCGCATGGCTTCGACAGCACCCTTTATAGAGGCGTAGCCAGTGACGATGATCACCGGCATATCCGGCCAGCGCTCGCCAACTTCGGTCGTGAGACTCAGGCCGTCGCTGCCCGGCATCTTCAAGTCGACCAGGGCCAGTGAAAACGCCGAGTCTTCGAGTAATTCCAGTGCCTCGCGAGCAGTGCCCGCACACTCCACGGTGGCGTTTCGCTCCCTGAAAAGGTCTTCCATCTGTCGGCAGATCAAGGGATCGTCGTCTACTACCAGTATCCTCGCATTTTCCATTCTTTCTTACCCCGGGCTCTCGTTCAGTTATCCGCGATGCCGCGACCACAGCTATTGCAGGTCTGCAATAACGCTACGCGTGCAAGCTGCAGTCGCGCAACCTCTTTCTCGTCTCAGGAATCAAGGCCGACGTAACTGTCGGCTTTATCTCTCGCCAGAATACGCTGCCGTGTAGCCACTGATCCCAGGCCCAGGCCTTCGCAAACGTTGTTGAACGAAAAGGGCGAGTTCCAATCGTTGGTCTTGATCCAGAATTCGGCCTGCCGTGCCAGTATTTCCGGGTTCTGCCGGGGGCGTCGGAGCTCACGGCGATAGCAGGCAATGGCATCCTCGAGAATAGCGAGCATGAGCGCCTGCTCAGGCGTCCACTCGATGTGCATGTTGTACTCGTCTGGCTCGGGTCCCCCACCGTAGTGAAAAATCTGTCCGCTGAGCCTCTCGCCGTCTATCTCTTTGCCGGCGGTGGCTACTGCTGACTGTTGCTCGTTACAAGTTGTGTCCATTCCCTTTCCTCCCAGGATTGCGTATTCGCCTTGCAGCATTGCAAGGTCGCGGCCAGAGGGAGCTGCCGGAGAAAAGTGGCTGTTTACATGGAAAAACGAGGAGACCGCGCGCTGCCAGCGCACGAACTTGAACGCTGGCGCAAGCTCGGCGCACAGCAATGAACGCGCGAACCGGCCCGGGGCCGAACGCGCACGGGAGAAAAGACCTGCGATCAGGCGGCCAGCAGTTGCCGGCCGATGACCTTGAGTTCGAGTATGGGCTTAACGCCCTCGAAGATGGGTAGAACCTGGGCGTCTACAACGTAGCGCGAAATCGGGTACTCCTCGGCGTAGCCCCAGCCACCGTGCAGCAACTGGGCCTCCTGGCTGACAGCAACCGCCACGTCGCAGGCCAACAGCTTGGCCATGGCCGGCACGAGCGAAGCCGACTCGTCCTTGTCGAACTCGAGGGCCGCGTGGTAAGTCAGCTGCCGCGCTCCCTGCAGCCTGGAGGACATCAGCCCGAGCTTGTATTGCGTGAGCTGAAAATCGATGATCGGTCGCGAGAACTGGCTGCGGTCGCAGGCGTAACCCGCTGCCGCCTCGAGACAGGCCTGGCCCAGTCCGGTGGCGCGGCCGCCGGTCTGCAGTCTTCCCGCCGCAAAGCCGTTCATCTGCAGGTAGAACCCGCGGTTGAGACCTTTCTCCTCGCCCACCAGGTTTTCTGCCGGCACGAAGTAGTTTTCAAAAGCCAACGTGAACGAGTGCATGCCCCTGTAACCCGGCGTGCGGTCGGCCTTGCCCGAGAGGCTGCCTCCGCCCGGCTGCTTCATTGTAAACTCGTGCCCTCCGAAGCGGTCTTTTTCGACAATGAACAGCGACAGGCCCTTAGCCCCGGCCGACATGTCGCTACTCGTTCGCAGCAGCACCGCCAGCACGTCGGCGCGCCCCGCAAAGGTACACCAGGCCTTGGCGCCGTTGATGAGGTAGCCCTTGCGTCCGTCCTGGTCGGCGGCTTCGGCCTTGCAAGCCACCGACGCCACGTCAGAACCGACGTCGGGTTCGGTGACCGAGATGCCGACCATGACTTCACCGCTGGCCACGCGCGACAGCCAGATCGCCTTCTGTTCTTCGGTTCCGCCCTGAAGCAGGGCCTTGGTGAGAATTTCGGGGCGCGTAATCAGGCTGCCAGCCGCCGCCAGCGACACCCGCGACAGCTCCTCGGTAGTCATTATCATGGCGAGGTTACCCATGCCCAGTCCGCCGTATTCTTCGGGTACCGACATGCCAAAGTAGCCCATCTCGGCCATCTTGCTTATCAAAGAATCCGGCACCAGGTCGTCGTCACGATGAATGTGCTCGGCCAGTCCCTCGACTTCCTGGTCGGCGAAAGCCCGCACCGAGTCGCGCACCATGACCGCGTCTTCGTACGCCAACCAGCCGTTATTGATCCCCCGGGATTCGGCGACCGCCCGGCCTATGCCCCGCACCCGTTTTTCGTCGGCAAACTCGCAGAGTAACGCACGCGTGGCATCCGACCCGATGGTCTGCTCAAACAAGCCGTCGGGCAGCCCGTAATCCGGTCCGGCAAGGGCCATTTCTCCCAACAGCGATGCCGCCACGCCTGCACTGAAAACCGCAGCCTGGTCGAGCATCACGCCGTCGGCGGCTCCTGCTTCTCCAGCCTGCCTGCTGTAGGCGGCCAGCGCCTTGCAAGCCGCGAGCTCGGTTGCAACGTAAGCTATGCGCTCGGTGAGCACCTGCTGATCATCGATTTTGCGCCCACCGCCGGTGGACTCCGAAGCCGAAGCTATGGCGCCTTCAACAACCGAAGATATCGTGTCGTTGAGGCCGTCTATTTCGTCGATAGAAATCGATCTGTAATCAGTATCCGTCATCTGCGTAGCTCCACTTGTCCGCTTATAAAATCCAAGAACCCGGCAACATACGGCGCAACAGTTCGGCAGTCAAAAACAGGCCGGGGTCGCCCGTGCCCGGGAGCAAGCGGTGCCTCGAGCCAGCCGTGCGCAGACTCCTACAGGTAGCCCAGGGCCTTGAGACGCTGGCGGGTGCCCTCGTCCATCGGCAGGGGCTCGGGCGCGACCGCGTTTTTTTCGAGTTCGCCGCTCGCGCGCCCCAGGACACCGCGTAGGCGCGCAGCAATCTCTTCGTGCGCGTAACGCATATCAGCCAGCTCGGCCGGATCGGCGCCAAGGTCGTAAAGCTCGCCGGTGACCGTGCGCCCCCCGCCCCGCTGTCGACGGGTTTCTATGAACTTGAATCCTCCGTCCACCACCGCGCGCAGCTCTATACCCATTGGTCGTTCCAACGTGGGCACCAGGGTTTCCATGTACACCGGGCGCGGCTCCTGCGACTCGCCCCTGGCCAGTGGCAGCAACGAGCGGCCGTCGAGACCGGCGGGAACCGCCACACCCAGCAATTCGAGTACCGAGGGCAGCAGGTCAACGTGACCCACCGCCTGGCCCACCACGGCACCCGCCGGCAAGGCCCCCTCCAGGGCCATCACCAGGGGCACGTGCTGGGTAGAGTCGTAGAGGTAGCGATTGTGCAGCGCTTCACCGTGATCGCCCAGCCCCTCGCCGTGGTCAGAGGTAAAAACCACCAGCGTGCGTCCCGGCATCTTCTGCACCGCCGCCAGCAAACGCGACAACTCGTTGTCGGCAAACGCGAGCTCGGCGTCGTAGGGAGAAGAGAACCGCCCCGCGTACTCCGCCGGCGCAGCATAGGGCCAGTGCGGGTCGAAGTAGTGCACGAAGAGAAACCAACGCTCGTCGCGTTCACTCAGCCAACCCAGCGCCCTGTCGGTCACCTCGTCACCGCCACGCTCAAAATCGGCAAAGCTGTGCCCTATCCAGCTACCCGAAGAATCAGCCGGCCGGCGCCGATAGCGCGCCGTTAGAGCCGACGAGCTGAAGTCGTCATCGTAGTGATCAAAACCCTGGGCCAGACCAAAACGAGCCGCCAGCGGAAAAGCGCCGATTATCGCAGCGGTGTCAAAGCCCTCCGCTGCCAGGATCTCGGCCAGCGTGAGCCGCTCGTCGGCGAGGCGGTACTTACCGTTGCAGCGCACCCCGTGCGACGGGGGTAACAGGCCGGTAAACATGGAACTGTGCGCCGGCAGGGTCGAGGGCACGTGCGAGTAAGCCCTCTCGAAGAGAACGCCCCGCTGGGCCAGCGCGGTCACGGTCGGGGTGGTCTGGGCACGGTAACCGTAAGCCGTAAAACGGTCGGCCCGCGAGGTGTCGAATGACACGAAGAGCACATTCTCTGCGGGCGGGGGCGAGGTGCAACCCACCAGCAGTGAGACAGCGAGCAGCGAAACGGCCTTGCCTGCGCGGGTCATCGACGCATTGTACCAGCCCCGGCCGCTGGTCGTAATGGCCCTGCCCCCGCTCGCCGAATGTGGCCCGCCTCCTTGCAGCACAAGACAGCGCATGAAAGAAAACCCCTATGGGCAACGAGCGGGTCACCGTAGGTTACCAGGACGGATGTCTGCATCCCTTGTGGCTGGGCAGACTGGGACTGCGGCTGGCGAGAATTTTTGGCGCCGAATCGCTGTGGCTGCCCGACCACTTCATGGGCTGGCTGCCGGGACACGTCTGGTCCGAAGAACACACTCCCGCGGCAGCCATCGTCCAATCGAGCGACGCTTTTCTCGACCCCATGCAGATCCTGGCTACAACCGCGTTGAGAATACCCGGCGTAGACCTGGGCACGGCCGTAACCGAGCCTTTCAGGCGCCACCCGGTATCGCTGGCCCAGTCTTTCGCCACCCTGGATCACATATCCAAGGGGCACGCCATACTCGGCATAGGCAACGGCGAGCGCGAAAACGTGGAGCCCTACGGCATGGACTTCCGCTTGCAGGTATCGCGACTCGAGGAAGCGCTCATCATCATCACAAAAATGTGGAGCAGCAAGGGCGAGCCCGTGACCTATGACGGCCGCTTCTGGCAACTCAAGGACGCGGTCTTCAACCTGCCCCTCTACAAGGACCGCCCTCCCCGCATCTGGATCGCCGCCCACGCGCCGCGGATGCTGGGCTTGGTGGGCCGCTTCGGCGACGGCTGGCTGCCAACCCTCAAGATGACCCCAGCCAAGTACAGCGAGAGCCTCGCTGCTATCAAGCGATCCGCAGACGAACACGGCCGCGACATGGAGAACTTCGTCGCCTGCCAGATGGTAGTGGTGGCGCTGGGCGAAAGTCGAGACGCCGTGCTTGAGATCGCCATGAAAAGCCGCGTGGCGGCCGCGCTGGTGCTGATCGCCCCGTCCACGGCCTGGGAGGAACAGGGCCTGAAACACCCCCTGGGTGAAGGCCACAGGGGATTTTACGACATCGTACCTTCGCGGGTAACAGAAGAAGACGTCGATCGCGCGGCGGCCACCATGACACCGGAATTGTTACTCAACTCGCTCTACGCCGGCAGTCCGGCCGAAGTGCGCGACGAACTCCTGCCGCTGGTAGAAGCCGGTGCCCGCCACCTCGTGGTCAGCAACGTGGCGTCGGTTTTTACCGGGGGCGGCGCGGCTGATCTCTGGCGACTGGGAAGCCTTTTCCGCAAACTGCGCAGAATATGATGCAGCCTGCTTGAACCCTATTGCGTTCGTGCTATCCACACCTGCATAGCGCGACCGGCAACAGCGCTTAACCCGACCTGATTGGAGGATGACCATGAAGCTCACCAGCACCGCCGCCGCGATCCTGACCTCGGTTGTATTTGCCCTCAGTGGGTGCAGCGGCGACAGTCCTGACCCGAGCGAATCGGCCGAAGCGACCGCGGGCAGCGTCGTGGTTATCACGACCAGCCTGGGCAGCTTCGAAGTTGAGCTCGACGAAGAAGCCGCCGCCGAGAGCGTCAAGAACTTTCTCTCCTACGTAGAAGACGAATACTACGACGGCACGATCTTCCACAGGGTGATCAAGGGATTCATGATACAGGGCGGTGGTTTTGACACCTCCTACCAGAAGAAGCCGACCAAGGCGCCAGTGAAGAACGAGGCTGACAACGGTTTGAAGAACGACATCGGCACCGTCGCCATGGCGCGTACAAACGTGGTCGATTCGGCCACATCGCAATTCTTCATCAACGCGGCCGACAACGACTTTCTCAACCATCGCTCAACCAAGCCAGCCGAATACGGCTACGCGGTGTTCGGCAAGGTTGTCAGCGGACTCGACGTTGTAAAAGCTATCGAATTGTCGACCACGAGGTCGCGCGGGCCGGGCTTTTCGAACGCCCCGGTGGAAGCCGTCGTCATAGAATCCATTCGCAAAAAGTAAGCGCTGGCGACACTTTCCATTACCGCCGCCGTGTTCCTTGACGGCCACCCTTACGGGGAGTACAAGAGTCTTGTCGCCATGGTAAAGCAGAGCAACCCGCTGAAGACCGCCGGCCCCTGGAAGGCGGTGCCCTTCAGGGCGGAGTTCCGGCGCACCGGGCAGAATGGCCTGGCTTCGCGTTACTACCACAGCGGCGAGCTGTCACCTTACAGTATCGAAGACCTGCTCGAAGTAGTACGCAGCGAAGCCCGCTCTTCGTTCGAGACCCTGCAACTCACCCTCGAACTGAGGGGAACGGTGGGCAGACCCCAGTTCGAAGAACTCGCAAGGCGTTTCAGTTCACTGGGGCTACCGGAAGTGCAGGTGCTCATCACCGCCCCCGGCCACGACCCGCTCAGTGTTCCGCTCGCCCCCGGCGCCATCGGCCCGGACGCGGTGCTGCCACCGCGCAAGTACTGACCGGCCGCCAAGTAGCAGCACCCCCCGCGAGCGCAGGCTGTTGACAAGCTGGCGACGGGGACACAACATGAACACGGCGGTTGTTCCTGTCGCCCATCCCCATGCATATATCTGAATACTACACCGGTGAAGAGCCGGTCTTTTCTTTTGAGTTCTTCCCCCCCGCCAACGACAAGGCCCACGCGATCCTGCTCAAAACTATATCCGAGTTGCAGGCGCTCCGGCCGCACTTCGTATCGGTGACCTACGGCGCTGGCGGCTCCACGCGCGAGCGCAGCCACGCCATCGTCCGCCGCATCCGCCACGAGACCGCGGTCGAACCCGCCGCGCACCTCACCTGCGTCGGCGCAAGCCGGGCCGAGGTCGATGACGTCGCGCGCGCATACTGGCAGTCCGGGATCCACCATATCGTCGCGCTCAGGGGCGACCCGCCGGCCGGCGTCGATCGTTATGCGCCTCACCCCGAGGGATACGCCAATGCCGTCGATCTGGTGGCCGGGCTGCGGCGCATCGCCGATTTCGAGATCACCGTCGCGTGCTATCCCGAGGTCCATCCCGAAGCGCCGTCCGCCGATTTCGACCTCGACAACCTCAAACGCAAGCTCGACGCCGGTGCGACGCGGGCCATCACCCAATTCTTCTTCGAACCCGAGCTCTATCTTCGTTTCGTCGAGCGGGTGCGCGCCGCCGGGATCTGGGCGCCCATCGTGCCCGGCATATTGCCGGTTACCAACTTCAAGCGGCTGCTGCGCTTTAGCGATTTGTGCGGGGCCAGCATACCGCCCCGGCTGACCGATCTGTTCCGCGGGCTCGACGATGATCCCGAGACCCGCAAGCTGGTGGCCGCGAGCGTCGCCGTCGACGCGGTGCGCACGCTCGAGGACGCAGGCGTCGAGGATTTCCACTTTTCCACGCTCAACCGGGCCGAGCTTACCTTCGCCATCTGTCACGTCCTGGGCGTCCGCCCGGAAAACGGCGATGCCGAGCCGCGGCCGCACGAGATCGCGGTCCCGGCCGTCCGGCCCGTCACCCCGCCACCGGAGGAATCACCATGACCGTTGCCAGCAATCTCGGCTTTCCCCGCATGGGCGCGCGGCGCGAGCTCAAGCGGGGCCTCGAGGCCCACTGGCGCGGCGAGATCGACGAGCGTGCGCTGCTCGATATCGCCGCGGCGCTGCGCGCCGAGCACTGGCGCCTGCAGAACGTGGCGGGACTCGATCACGTCCCCTCGAACGACTTCTCGCTCTACGATCACGTGCTCGACACCCCTGCCATGGTCGGTGCGGTCCCCGAACGC
>DBZX01000071.1:1323-1849 GCA_002311335.1 bacterium UBP10_UBA1149 | reverse complement strand
GCAGGGCGGGAGCGTCGATCTCGCCACCTATTTCGCCATGGCGCGGGGTGCCCAGTCCGATACCCTCGATGTCCCGGCCATGGAAATGACCAAGTGGTTCGACACCAATTACCACTACCTGGTGCCGGAGTTCTCGCCCGGCCAGCGCTTCGAACTCGCGTCGACAAAGCCGGTCGACGAGTTCAGGCAACCCGCCGCGCTTGGCGTGCATACGCGCCCCGTGCTGCTGGGTCCGGTCTCGTTCCTGCTGCTCGGCAAGGCGCGCGAGGGCGGCCCCGCGCCGATCACGCTTCTGCCCGATCTCGTCGCGGTCTACGAAGAAGTGCTGCGCCGCCTGGCCGACGCCGGCGCGGACTGGGTGCAGATCGACGAGCCGTGCCTCACGCTCGACCTCGACGACGACGAACGCGCCGCATATTCCTTGGCTTTCGACCGCTTGGCCAAGGCGGCCCCCGGGCTCAAGCTTCTGCTCGCGACCTACTTCGAGGGCTTGCGCGACAACCTGCAGACGGCGATGGCGCTTCCT
>DBZX01000071.1:848-1224 GCA_002311335.1 bacterium UBP10_UBA1149 | reverse complement strand
ATTTGGCCGGCGAGAAGACGCTGTCGCTGGGAATCGTCGATGGCCGCAACGTGTGGCGCACCGAGCTCGGCGGGGCGCTCGCGCTCCTGGAGACGGCGGCGGCCAGGATCGGGCCCGAGCGCGTCATGGTGGCGCCCGCGTGCTCGATGCTGCACGCACCGATCGACCTCGAACTGGAAACCGCGTTCGACGACGAGTTGAAATCGTGGCTTGCCTTCGCCAAGCAGAAGGTCGGCGAGATCGCCACCCTCGCCAAGGGGCTACGCGGAGGTCGCGAGGCGATCGCCGATGCGCTTGCGGCCAGCGCCGCCGCGGCCGCCTCACGCCGCGATTCGACGCGCATTCACGATGCCGCAGTCGGGCGGCGCCGGGCCTC
>DBZX01000071.1:313-769 GCA_002311335.1 bacterium UBP10_UBA1149 | reverse complement strand
GATCGGTTCATTTCCGCAGACCGCCGAGGTGCGGACCGCGCGGCTCGCGTTTCGCCGCGGCGAGCGTGACGCGGCGAGCTACGAAAGCTACGTGCGCGGCGAGATCGAGAAGGCGGTGCGCTGGCAGGAAGAGATCGGGCTCGACGTGCTGGTGCACGGCGAGTTCGAGCGCAATGACATGGTCCAGTACTTCGCCGAGCTCCTGCAGGGCTTCGCCGTCATGAAGAACGGCTGGGTGCAGAGCTATGGTTCGCGTTGCGTCAAGCCGCCGATCATCTATGGCGACGTCTCGCGGCCCGAGGCCATGACCGTGAAATGGTCGGTCTACGCCCAGTCGCTCACCGCGCAGGTCATAAAGGGCATGCTGACGGGGCCGGTCACGATGATGCAGTGGTCCTACGTGCGCGACGATCAGCCGCGCGAGGCGACCTGCCGGCAGATCGCCCTGGCGCTGCG
>DBZX01000071.1:0-165 GCA_002311335.1 bacterium UBP10_UBA1149 | reverse complement strand
GGATCTCGAGGGCGCGGGCATTCGCATCGTGCAGATCGACGAGCCGGCCTTGCGCGAGGGATTGCCGCTACGCCAAGCCGATCGTCGGCGCTACCTCGATTGGGCGGTCGCCTGTTTTCGCCTGACCTCCAGCGGCGTCGGCGACGAAACCCAGATCCACACCCA
>DBZX01000074.1 GCA_002311335.1 bacterium UBP10_UBA1149 | reverse complement strand
ACGATCATGAAACCGAGGCGGCCTTCTCCGGGCAAAATTATTTTCCCGATGATATGGCGCGCCAATCGTTTTACAGACCCGTAGAGCGCGGCTTTGAGCGTGAAATCAAGAAGCGCCTCGACTATTGGGACAAGCTGCGCCGCGAGCGCGAGTGACCATGACCGCGCGCTTCCGCCACTTTCTCGCGATCGACTGGTCGGGAGCGAAAGGTCCCGTACAGAAGGGCATCGCGCTCGCTCTGGCCGATGGTGCCGGCGGGCCGCCCGTGCTGGTCGATCGCGGTCTCGGCTGGTCGCGCAGCGACGTTCTGGCGCTGCTGCGCGAGGATCTACCCCCCGATACGCTGGTCGGTGTCGATCTGGGTATTGCCCTGCCCTTCGCCGATTGCGGTGCCTATTTCCCGAGGCGCGACGTGGTGCTGCCCGATGCACCTGCGCTGTGGGCGCTGATCGACGAGATCTGTGCCGACGACGCGAACCTCGCCGCGCAGAGCTTTGTCGATCATCCCGACTTCGCGCCCTACTTTCGCAACGGCACCCTTACCGGCGCGCAATTCGGCTGCGATGGCGCGGCGCATGGACGGGGCCGTTTTCGCGTAACCGAGCACGCGCAGGCGCTGATGGGGTGCAAACCCTATTCCAATTTCAACCTGGTCGGCGCCGCGCAGGTCGGCAAGTCGAGCCTTACCGGGATGCGCATGCTGCATCGCCTGCGTGATCATCTGCCGGTCTGGCCGGTCGACCCTCTCCCCGGCAAGGGGTCGGTTCTGGTCGAGATCTACACCAGCCTCGCCGCGCGCGAGGCGGGCCGCAGCGCGGCCAAGGCGAAGATGCGCAGCCACGAGGAACTCAACGCTGCGCTGGCCCGTCTCGGCAGCATGCCCGTCAAAGGCCATGGTCCGATCGACGATCACTCCTCCGACGCGCTCCTGACCGCGGCATGGTTGCGACGTGTAGCCGACGAACCGGATCGCTGGGCACCATCGGCGCTGACCCCCGATCTTGCCCGCACGGAGGGCTGGACCTTCGGCGCGCTCTAGATTTCAGGCAATTGCCCGCTGAAGACCGACCAGCCGGTCCTCCGCGCGATTTCTGCCAGTGCCTTGGCGCCGAGCAGGCTCGTCCCCGCACGATTGAGCCCGGGCGACCAGACCGCGATCGCCGCACGGCCCGGAACGCTGGCGAGGATTCCCCCGCCCACGCCCGATTTGCCCGGAAAGCCGACCTCGAAAGCGAATTGCCCCGAATTGTCATAGTGGCCGCACAGCAGCATGAGCGCATTGATGCGCCGCGCGCGGCTGGCGGAGCACATTTTCTGTCCCGTCACCGGGTCAGTGCCGTCGAACGCCAGGAACAGCGCACTTTCGGCCAGCTGCCGACAGCTCATCGATAGCGCACATTGACGGAAATAAACCGATAGCACCTCTTCCACCGGGTTCAGCAGCCGCCCGAAGTCGGCGAGGAACCATGCCAGCGCGCGATTGCGTTCGCCTGCCTCGCTTTCGCTGCGCGCGACATCCTGGTCGAAATCGATCTGCGGATTGCGTCCCATCCGTCGCAGGCGATCGATCAGGTCGCGCACCGCTTCGTCCACCCCGCGCCGGCCGATGAAACGATCGGTGGTGACGATGGCGCCCGAATTGATGAAGGGATTGCGGGGTATGCCCTTCTCCTTCTCGAGCTGCACGATCGAGTTGAAGGCATCGCCCGACGGTTCGCGACCCACCGCGTCCCACAGCGCCGATCCCTCTCGCTCGAGCGCAAGCGCCAGTGCAAACACCTTGGAAATCGACTGGATCGAGAACTTCTCGTCCGCATCGCCGGCGCAGGCGACCTGTCCGTCATCGGTCGCCAGCGCGATCCCGAACTTGCATGGATCGACCGCTGCGAGGGCGGGAATATAGCGCGCGGGCGTGCCCCCGCCGCGCTCGTCGGCAAGGGCATTCCACGTATCGGTGACGATTGCCTGCAAATCCATGCGCGCCGCGATAGGCGGGGCCGGTGTAGAGGGCAAATGGTGAAAGCATCCTGGTGGAGCCGAGCGGGATCGAACCGCCGACCTCCTGACTGCCAGTCAGGCGCTCTCCCAGCTGAGCTACGGCCCCATTCAGAAGTGCGAATACTAGGAGTTTTGCCCGGCGCGAACAAGTCGCCCGCGGCCTGCTTCAGTCGCAAGGCGGCTGCTGGATTGCGCGCGCCGCGCTGCTAATCTCGGTCATCGCCACCGCCGGAAAGCCGCGCACGCGAAGCGAAAGCAAGCTGGAGCAGAACATGGGCACCCTCGTACTGGTAAGACACGGACAGTCTCAGTGGAATCTCGAAAACCGCTTCACCGGTTGGGTCGACGTGCCGCTCAGCGAGCAGGGCCGCGTGGAGGCGGGCCGTGCCGGGCAGGCGCTCAAACAAACGGGGCTCAGGTTCGACCGAGCCTTCAGCTCCGAGCTCATCCGCGCCTGCGACACCCTGGACATCATGCTTTCGGTGCTGGGGCAGGAAGACCTCGCCATCACCCGCAACACCGCTCTCAACGAGCGCCACTACGGCGATCTGCAGGGCTTGTACAAGGGCGAGACCATCGAGAAGTACGGCGCCGAGCAGGTGCACATCTGGCGGCGCAGCTACGACGTGCCGCCGCCGGGCGACGAGGGCGAAAGCCTCAAGGACACCGCCGAGCGAACCCTGCCCTGGTTTACCGCCAACATAATTCCCCCCGTCAAGGCCGGCGAGCGTGTGCTCGTGGCCGCGCACGGCAACAGCCTGCGCTCGGTCGTCATGCAGCTGGACGATCTCAGCCGCGAGCAGGTACTCGATCTCAACATCGCCACCGGCGCGCCGTTGGTCTACGAGATCGACCCTGACGGCAAGGTGATATCGAGCAGGATACTGTCGCTTGACCTGTCCGAAAACGACCCACCTTCCGACCAAGAGCCATCGCCATGAGCAACAGACGACGGGTGTGGCTACGTTCGGCCGTGGGCATCGGGCTCGGTGCCGCTTGCCTGTGGGCGGTAGCAGCTCGGGTTGACCCGGATGAGCTGGCCGCTTCGTTCTCGCGCCTGAGGCCCGGCTGGCTGGTGGTGGCAGTCTTCATCAGCCTGGGCATACAGCTGCTCAGGGCCTGGCGCTGGAAGGTCGAACTGTCGGTGCTGGCCGAGCTCGACTACTGGACCACCTGGAAGGTAGTGTCGGTGTCTTACATGATGATCAACGTGCTGCCCTTCAGACTGGGCGAGCCCGTTCGACCGCTGCTCATGGCGTGGAAGTCGGGACTGCGCGTGCCGGCCATCGTCGGCAACTGGGTTTTCGAAAAGATGATGGACGCCGCCGCCATGGTGTTCTTCGTGCACCTGGCACTGCTGTCGGCCGACCTGCCCGACTGGGCGGGCGCGGCTTCGCGAGGCAGCCTGGCCTTGTTCGGCCTGATGGTGGCGCTGGTGGCGGGCTACTGGCTGGGCGGCGACCAACTCATCGACTCGGCGCTCGGCCGCCTGCTGCCCACGAACGCCTCGCGCAAGGTGAGCGCCGCGCTGTCATCGGCCCGCGAGGGGCTGAGCGTGCTGCCCCACACCGGCCTGGTGGCGTTGGTGGCCCTACTGACGCTGGCCCTGTGGTCGCTGCCCGTGCTGTCGAGCTGGGTGCTGATACTGGCCTTTGATTTCGACCTTCCCTTTGCCGCCGCCCTGGCTGTGTTCGTAGCCATCGGTGCAGGCACCGCCCTGCCCAACCCGCCGGGCATGGTGGGCGTATTCCAGGTGGCCACGGTGGTGGCACTCGGGCTGTTCGGGGTGCCGCTGGCCGACGCGGTGGCTTACGGGCTGCTGCTCAACGCCATACAACTGCTCACCCTGGTGGCCCAGGGACTGGTGGCGCTGCCCCTGCTGGGGCCGGGTGCCGGTGAAGCCACCCGCCGCGCGCTGTCCGAAGACGCTGTGTCTTCCTGAGCGCTACTCAGCGGCCGCGCATTCCCCAGTTCATCTTTCGCCTGAGCAGCGAGAAGAACGACTCCTCGCCCAGGCCGAGTATCACCGCGCGGTTGCGCGAGCGCGACAGCTCCACCATGTCGCCGTTGTCCAGGTCCACCGACTGCTGCCCGTCCATGGTGAGCAGGGCCGATCCCTCGCCCGCCACCTTGATCTCGATCAACGAGCGGTCGGGCACCACCAGCGGCCGGCTGGTGAGCGTGTGCGGCGATATGGGAGTGAGCACCAGCGCCGCCACCGACGGCTGCACGATCGGCCCGCCCGAAGACAGCGAGTAGGCCGTCGAGCCGGTGGGCGTGGCCACGATAAGTCCGTCGCCCTGCCAGGTGCAGAGGTAGTCGCCGTCGACGTCGGCCTCGAGCTCAAGCAGGCGCGAGGGGGTACCACGGGTGATCACCGCGTCGTTGAGTGCCTGGCTGCGCAGCACGATCCTGCCCCCGCGCCGTATGCGCACCGACAGCATGCTGCGCGGGTCGGAGCTGCACTGGCCCGAAAGCACCCGCTCCATGGTGCGGTAGAGGCTGCCGCTGTCAGAGCCGGCGAGAAATCCGAAGTTGCCGTGATTGATGCCCACCACGGCCGCGGCCGAAGGGCCCGACAGGCGCGCGGTACCGAGCAGGCTGCCGTCGCCACCCAGCACCACCACGAGGTCGGCCTCCCGGAGCATGCGCCGACGGTCCAGCCGCGGCAGGCGATCGCCGCGGGCCCAGGATTCGTGCGCCAGCACCTCCAGTCCGCGTTTGCCCAGCCAGGTGGCCAGGCGGCGGGCGGCCGCCACGGCCCCGTCAGAACCCGGGCGAACCACGATGCCCACCTTGCGGTAACGGGTTTTTGCCGTATACGACATAGCCCCTATCCTATGACAGGTTGCGTGGGGTGACCAAGCCCGTGCAGTCTTCGCTTTTTACCTCAGCCGGCGACGCTGGCGAGGCCGGGCGCGTGCCGCTGGCCGAACGCATGCGCCCACGCTCGGTGGACGAGCTCGTGGGACAGGCCGCAGCCCTCGGTCCGGAATCTTTCCTCGGGCGCATTCTCAGGGGCGCACCGCCGCGCTCGTGCATATTGTGGGGGCCACCGGGCAGTGGCAAGACTACCGTGTCGCAATTGCTGACGGCCCGCGACGACGTCGAGCTCGAGACCCTGTCGGCCGTGTTGAGCGGGGTCAAAGACCTGCGCCTGCTGTTCGAGCGCGCCCGCCAACGCCGCGAACTCGAGGGCCGCGGCACACTGCTGTTCGTTGACGAGATACACCGCTTCAACAAGGCCCAGCAGGATGCTTTCCTGCCTCACGTGGAGTCGGGCACCGTGGTACTTGTGGGCGCCACCACCGAGAACCCGTCGTTCGAGGTCAACGGTCCGCTGCTGTCGCGTTGCCGCGTGGTCGTGCTTGAGCCACTCGACGCCCGGGATATATCGCTGCTGGTCGACAATGCGTTGGCCGACGAGGACAGGGGCCTGGGCAAGCTCGGCCTCGTGCTGGAAGACGACGCCCGCGAATTCCTCTGCCGGCAGGCGGGCGGCGACGCGAGGGTAGCCCTGGGAGCCATAGAGGCAGCTGCCGACCAGGCCCTGGCCACCGACACGCGCCTGCTGTCAACCGCGCTCATAGAGCAAGGCCTTCAGAAAAAAGCGCTGGCTTACGACCGCGCGGGCGAAGAACACTACAACGTCGTCTCGGCCTTCATCAAGAGCATGCGGGCCGGCGACGTCGACGCGGCGCTGTACTGGCTCGCGCGCATGCTCGAAGCGGGCGAAGACCCCCTCTATGTCGCGCGACGGCTGATTCGCTTTGCCTCCGAGGACGTCGGC
>DBZX01000095.1:68971-71967 GCA_002311335.1 bacterium UBP10_UBA1149 | reverse complement strand
GACCTTGGTACTGCGAGACGACGACGAGATCTTCAATGCGACGATACCAGCCGGAACCTTCCTGCCGGTCGGAAACGGCACGAAGTTCAAGTTCAAGGATTCGACGGGATCTATCGGCGGTATCAAAACGGCGCTGTTCAAGACCAGCACAACGAAGGCGAACCAACTCAAGATCAACACAATCGCCATGGACTTGTCGGCCGCCGATCAAGGCGACCACAAGGTCGAGTTCGAAGTATCGATCGGATCGTACCAGTCGCTTGACGAGACGCTGTGGGTCTTCGATGGCAAGCGGCTTTCGGTGCCGAAAAAGTAGCCGGCGCCCGCTGACAACGCCCGCTCGAACGCGCGTCTAGGGCAGCGGGATCGTCACGCGGTCGCCGTCCTCCGCAGCCAGTACCGTGCCGCTGAAGGCCGCCGACACCGGCGTCGTGAAGAAACCGTCGACCAGGAATCCTGTGAGACTCGGTACCATATGTGTGAGCACGAGCGTGTCGACCCCCGCCGTCTCGGCCATGGCGCCAAGCGCGGCAACGTCGATGTGGTAGGTGCGAATGTCCTTGAAGATGCCCTCGTTGCGGGTATCGCCCAGGTCTTCAAGCACGCACTCGGTCGTCTCGATGAGAAGGTAGCTCATGACCTCGCTCACCAGAACATCGGCGCCGAGACTTGCGTTCTGCAATCCAGGTGTATCGATCGTGTCGCCGCTGATCACCACGGACTTGCCGGCGTAGTCGACTCGGTAGCCCAGCGCGGGCTCTACCGGAGAGTGATCGACGCCGTAGGCGGTAACAGTCACGCCGTCTTCGGAAAATACCACGACGCCGTCTTCATCTGCGCCTATGACCTCGTGGGCCTCGGCGAGTAGTGTGTCGGGGGGCATGATCGCCTCGCCATGATGAGCAATCCGGTACACCTCGTCCGTCCCGTAGATAAGGTTGAACCCGTCTACTACTCGCTCGATGGGTTCGCTGCCGTAGATCGGCAAGGTCGAAGTTCGGCCGAGAATCCAGCTTCTGCTCATGACCTCGCCCACGTCCGCAATATGGTCCGAATGGAAGTGGGTAAGGAATACTGCCGTCAGCGCATCCAGGGGCAGGTCGAGATTCTCCATCGACCGCTGCGCACCGTCGCCGGCGTCGAACAGGAGAAACTTGCCGTTCGCGAACACGGCCGTGCATGCCTGTGCCCTATCTGACGGGAGCGGCGTACCAGTGCCGCATGTGACAACCGTGATGACGGTCGGATCGAGTAGTTCCGCTCGTGTCATGTCAGCCGCGGCTTGAGCGGCCGCTATCGCCGGGGCGATCGCGTCTTCCAGTGGCGACGGTGGATCCGAGCAAACGGCCGGCGTCGCAACCGGAGTGGTCCCAACTGGAACTGCGGGGATCACGCAGCCGCTCGGCGCTACGGTTCCGCCGGCGAGCAGTGTGGCGATCTCGTCGGTATCGCTCGTAATGCGATCGTCTATCGACACGGCGTCTCCCTCGGTCGGGCAAACACCCGGCCCCGCCTTCGACTCGACCTTGTTCCACTTGTCGGCGAACTTGAGTTCGCACCTCGAGAAGTTCGCCGCGGCGCCTTTATTTACGGCCTTCGCCTCGGTTTTCAGACGGCATGCTCCGTACTTCGACGCTTCCTTGAGCTTGCCGCTCTCGCATTTGACCGTGGGGTCGGCAGCGTTTGCAGGTATTGCGAACGCGGGGACGGCGATGAACGCCAAGGCAAGAAGTCCATTAGTGAGCATGATCGATACTCCTTCGGGTGAGTCGGCGGCGACTCGCTAGCGGAACTGGTCAATATTGTGACAGGCAGGGTGACATTAACAATGGTCGCCAAGGTGACCGTACCCGATTGGGTGGGTCTTCACGGCCGGTGCGATGGCATCCGCGTCTAGGAATTTTAAGCGCGGGTCGGGAAGTAGAGAAAGCGTCTTAGTGAACGGGCTCAGAGCAATTCGGACTTTTCAGCCTGATTTCGTCATCCCACTTCCAGTCCTGTGCGGTCTCTTCGAAGAACGGCATGCGTCTAAACCAAATGGGTGCGGGGGAGGGATTTGAACCCTCGACCTGCGGGTTATGAGCCCGCCGAGCTACCAGACTGCTCCACCCCGCGGACCTTGATTAGGGCCGGGTGGAGGAGAAGTCAATCAGTCGAGGTCGGCGGCGGCCCGCAGGGCCTTGATTTCTTTGTGCTCAAGTCGGCGCACCGAGTCGACAACCTGCCGGCCGAGCTTGAGTGGGCCCAGCACGACGCGCTTGAGTTTGTCCACCCTCAAGCCCACCTCTTCCATCATCCTGCGAACCACGTGCTTGCGTCCCTCGGCCACGGTTACTTCGAGCCAGACCTTGGTCTCGCCACGTCCCACTCGCCTTATACGCTCGACCCTCGCCCTGCCGTCACCCAGCGACACGCCGTTGAGCAACCTGTCGAGCTGCCTCTGCCTCGGCGGCGGGTTCACTTTCACGCGGTAGACTTTTTCGATCTCGTAGGATGGGTGCATGAGACGGACCGCGAGTTCGCCGTCGTTGGTCAGAAGCAGCAAGCCGCTGCTGTTAAGGTCGAGCCGCCCCACGGGAACCACCGGGCTACCCAGGGTCCGCACCACGTCGCCGATGCAGAAGCGCCCGCGCGTGTCTTTCATCGTCGACACGCAGCCGGTGGGCTTGTGATAAGCGTAGTACTCCAGCCGGTGAGGCCCCGCGATCAGCCGACCGTTGACCTTGACGTGATCCTTTCCCGGCAGAACCGTGCTGCCGGGTTCGGTGATGACCTTGCCGTTGACAGTGACATCGCCCAACTGCATCAGTCTTTCGGCTTCACGGCGCGAGGCAATACCCGCCCGCGCTATGAAGACGTGCAACCGCAGCCGGCCGTCAGAGCCTCCCTTCTCAGCAGGGTCAGTCTTTTTCGGCGGCTTCTTTGATTTCGTCATCGCTCTCGGTCGCCTGTTCGGTTGAAACCGTGCCACCAGGAGGCGCGTCGTCAGCTATCGC
>DBZX01000095.1:61157-68879 GCA_002311335.1 bacterium UBP10_UBA1149 | reverse complement strand
TCGAGTCGTCCGCCATCGAGTCGTCGGGCTCCAGTGGCAGCACCGCCGCCTCGTCGGCCGCCCCTTGTTCAAACTCCGCCTTATCGGCCAGCATCAGCATTTCGTCACCGAGTTCGGCCAGGCGCGGCATGGCTGCCAGGTCCTTCAATCCGAACAACTCGAGGAAGTCTTTCGTAGTTTCGTAGACCAGGGGGCGCCCCGGAACATCGAGGCGACCCGCGATGCGGATCAGCCGTTTCTCGACGAGGTTCTCGAGCACGCCCCCGCTGTCTACCCCGCGAACTCCCTCTATGCCCTGCCTGGTAGTCGGTTGCTTGTAGGCCACCACGGTGAGTGTCTCGACCGCAGCTCGACTCAAGCGATAAGGACGCTCCTTGAACAGGCGGCGCACCGGTTCGGCGTGCTCGGCCGCGGTACGGTACTGCCAGCCTCCAGCCACCTCGACAAGCCGCACCCCCCTCGCCTCGCACTCGGCCTGCAACTCCTCCAGCGCCGCGGTGACCTCCTGCCTGCTGGCACCGCGCACAGCCTTGGCCAAGCGGCCAGCGTTTATGGCTTCACCAGAGGCAAATACCAGAGCCTCTACCAGTGGCTTGAGGCGGTCTACCGGCCAACTCCCTTGACTGGACTGCGAGTCGTCCCCGGCCCCGGCGTCATCGCCCTTCAACGCGGCGTCCTCTTCGACCGGCACTTCTTCTGCAGACACGTCAGACGGCCTGCTGTCTCCTGGGTTCAGTTCTTCTATAGTGCTTTCTTCAGCCATCAAGCTGTTGCTCCTTTTTAACTTCCGCGTCCTCGTCTTCTTTTCCGTGGGCCCGGGGTCCATAGGTATCCAGCAACGCATACAAGCGGTCGTCGTGGTCGTGCCCCATCGAGCTCACGCGGATCTCCGGCGACCCTTCGTCCTGCATCGCCTGAATGATGCCCATCTTCATCAACTCCAGGAGACCAATAAACGTGGCGATAACGAGCCCGCGGGTAGGACTGTCGCCGAACAGCTCGTCAAAAGTGAGACTCTCGACGACGTCCAGCCGACCGAGCATTTCCCGCACCGCGTCTGCGACGTGGTACTCCTCGGATTCCACGAGGTGGGGAATGCGCGCAGCCGCGCGCGCGAGCACGCGCCTGAGGGCCTCAAGCAGGTCAGGAAGTTCGACCTGGGCAAAACCGGGGTCCTCGGCCTCGTTGCGCGGCGGTGGTGAAGCTGCACGGCGAAAAACATCCCGATCTATCAACGCCCTGTCACGCAAGGTATCGGCGGCCTCGCGGTAGCGCTGGTACTCGGCCAGCTGGCCAACGAGATCCTGCACCGGGTCTTCTTCTTCTTCCTCTTCCTCCTCGTCACGGGGCAGCAACAACCGCGACTTGATGTGCATCAAGGTAGCGGCCATCAGGAGATACTCGCCCGCCACATCGAGGTCCAGCTCCTCGAACATCTCGAGGTAGGCCAGGTACTGGTCGGTGATATCACTGAGCGGAAGATGGTAGATGTCTACTTCGTTGGTCTTCACGAGGTGGAGCAAGAGGTCCAGGGGGCCCTCGAAAGCGTCCATGTTCACCCTGTAGGAGGCTACTTTCATGCCAGGCCCATCACCGCCCGTACCCTGGTCATGGTGAGCTCCGCTTTCTGCCTGGCGCGTTCATTGCCGGCGGCAAGCACCTCGCCGACCAGCCCACTGCTGGCCGCGAGTTTTTCACGACGCTCGCGTATCGGACGCAGCTGTTCGAGCACGTGGCCGATCATTATCTTCTTGCAGTCCAGGCAGCCGATCGAGGCGCTGCGACAGCCCTCCGAAACCTCCTTGCGCTCCTCGTCGCTGGAATAGATTTCGTGCAGCTCGTAGACCGGGCAGTCCTCGGGCACGCCGGGGTCGGTCCTGCGCTGCCTGCGCGTGTCAGTTTTCATGCGCGACAGCCTGTCCGTAATATCCGCTTCACTGTCAGCCAGGCCCACCGAATTGCCGTAGCTCTTGCTCATTTTGCGGCCGTCGGTGCCGGGTACGCGGGCTGCCTTTACGACCAGCCCCTTCGGCTCGGGAAAAACCTCGCCGTAGTAGCGATTGAAGCGACGCGCCACCTCGCGCGTGAGTTCAACGTGCGACAGTTGGTCTTCGCCCACCGGAACACGATCGCCACCATAGACCAGGATGTCGGCCGCCTGCAGCAAGGGGTAGCCAAGAAAACCGTAAGTTGACAGGTCGCGGTTTTCGAGCTGCTGCCGCTGTTCCTTGTAAGTGGGCACCCTCTCCAGCCAGGGCACCGGAATTATCATGGCAAACAGCAGGTACAGCTCGGCGTGTTGCTTGACACTCGACTGGTTGAAAATCGTAGCCTTGTCGGGGTCCAACCCGGCTGCGAGCCAGTCGAGAACCATGGCCTCTGTACTGGCCTTGATAGCCGAAGGATCCTTGTACTCGGTCGTGAGCGCGTGCCAGTCAGCAACGAAGAAGAAACTCTCGAAGCCCTGCTGCAGTTCCAGCCAGTTGTGGATCGCCCCGTTGAGATGACCCAGGTGCAGGCTCCCCGTGGGCCGCATACCCGATACCACGACACCTTTCGTCCTTGTCTTCGCAGCCACCGCCCCTACCCCAGCCCTACCAGGAAACTCAGCAACTCGATGATACCAAACACCATCGGTCCAAGAATTATACTCAGAGTACCAGTAGCGAGCAGGCCGAACACGACCAGGAAGCCGAAGGGCTCCAGCCTTGCCAGGGCTGCAGCCGGACCAGCCGGCAGCAGGCCGACGGCCACCCGGCCACCATCCAACGGTGGGATCGGGAGAAGGTTGAACACTCCCAACACGACGTTTATCAACATGCTGCGCTGGGCCATGATCGCCAGCGGCCTGGCCATGGCAAAAGATTGGTCGTCGAGCGCGAACCCGTAGTCGGCGCGCCCGACGAGGACACTCAGCAGCACCGCGCTGAGGGCGGCGAGGACAAAGTTCATGGCCGGGCCGGCGGCGGCAACGTAGACCATGTCGCGGGTAGGGTTGCGCAGGCGCTGCCAGGAAATCGGAACCGGCTTGGCATAGCCGAACAAAAACGGCGAGCCAATCGCGAACAGCATGGCCGGCATGAGCACCGTACCCACCGGATCGATGTGGGCCAGGGGGTTGAGCGTCAGCCTGCCCATGCGGGAGGCTGTATCGTCCCCGTATTTAAGCGCTACCCGGCCATGGGCGTACTCGTGGCACACCACTGCAAAAAGGACCGGAAGCACCCACAGGGCGGCGTCTGCAACATCAAGGTTCATCCGCTGAAGAGGAGGCCATAATGGCCCAACGAGGGGCGGTTACAAGCCACGCTCGTGGCGTTTACCCGACCTGGGGTGGTGTTTTTTATGAACCTCTCTCAATCGACGGCCGGCCACGTGGGTGTATACCTGCGTGGTAGAGAGGTCGGCGTGGCCCAACATCATCTGCACAGACCTCAGGTCGGCCCCGCCCTCGAGCAGGTGGGTCGCGAAACTGTGGCGCAACAGGTGGGGCCGCACCGCCGCCACGCCGGCGCGCAAGGCCACGGCCTTGAGACGCTTCCACAAGGCCTGGCGGCTGACCGAACCACTCTTGCGTCCGGGAAAAACGTAGCGCGAGTCGCCGGCCACAGGGAGATAGCGTTGCAGTGCCCGTACTGCTTCCGATCCCATCGGCACCGACCGCTGCTTGGCTCCCTTGCCGGTCACGGTCACTACGCCCCGCGAAAGGTCGACGCCCGCCTTCTGTAGCCCGGCCAGTTCCGAAACCCGCAACCCACAGCCATAGGCGAGCTCGAGCATAACCCGGTCACGCAGCGACGAGGGATCGTCGCCCGCGGTCTCAGCCAGCAATCGATTTACGTCCGCCACGCTCAAGGGCCGGGGCAGGATCGACGTTTTCTTCGCCGGCGAAAGATCACGGATGGGGTTGCGCTCGAGCCAGCCCTCGGCCGACAGGTAAGCAAACAAGCCGCGCAAGGCCGACAGGGCCCGGTTGCGGGACGACGCGGCGTTGCCCCGTCTCGACATGCGCTCGAGGTGGGCCACCGCGTCTTCGCGGGTGATGCCGGCCGCGTCACTCGTGGCTCCCTCGCGCAGGCCTGACAGGAAAGCCCGTAGGTCGCGCGAGTAGGCTTCCACCGTGTTTATCGCCAGGCCCTTCTCGGCGGCCAGGTGATCCACGTACATATCCACCGCCGTGCCCAGCGCGATAGGGCTCGATGGCCGGACGGGCTCGCGGGCTTGAGCAGGGGACGGAGGCCGGGTTCTCACGATGCTCTCCTCTCTCCGCCCGGGCCCTGCCGCTGGTCAACAGCCCCTCCCTCGGCGGCCACCAATACCGCCGAGCGTAGAGATTCCAGGCGGCCCTCGTCGAGAATCTTTCGGCCATCGATATCGGTCACGTAGAAAACATCACGGGCCTGCAAGGCGTAGTTGGACACGCGTGCCAGGTGGACGGTCAGGCCCAGTTGCTGGAAGGTCGTCGCCAGACGGTAGAGCAGGCCGAGCCGGTCGGTGGCATACACGTCGATGACCGTGTGGTCTCTTGAAACGTCGTTGTCCAGTTCAACCCGCTCGATGGCGCGGCCCCCCGCCGACCTGGGCCGAACGGGCCGCTTCAACCCGGCGGCAACGATCTCGCCCACATCGGCCTGCTGCTTGAGCACCGAATCAAGGTCGGCGCGAACTTGTTTCCAGGTAGCCGGATCCATGGCCGTGGGCAACAACTTTTCTTCGACTTCGCAGGCAGGGTCGGGTTCGGGTTCTTCGTGGTCGAGTTGAAAGGCGTCGAGCGCGATTCCTTCCGCTGACGTCGCTATGCGGGCGCCAACCACGCTCAGGCCAGCGGCTGAAAGCACACCGGTAATGCTCGCAAACAAACCCGGGCGATCGGGGGTACAGACCGTGAACTCGGTGAGCTCTCGTTCCGGAAAGTGCACCACCCCGGACCTGAAAGCCGCCCCGCCCTTCTGCTCGTACATCAGCCAGTGATCGTAGATCGTCTCCTCGGGGGTAGAGAGCAGGTAGGACTGGGGCATGGTCGAGAGAAAATGCTCGATACTCTCGCGCTCGGGACCGGGCACCGCCCGTGCAGCCACCCGTTGGCAGCTGCGCTCAACGCGCGCTTCGGCGTCGTTCTCAGACGCCAGCCCCTTGTCCATCACGTCCACCGCCCGCATGTACAGTTCGGCGAGCAGGTTGTCCTTCCAGCTCGTCCAGACCTTGGGCCCCACGGCCTTCATGTCGGCAAATGTCACCAGGTAAAGGTCGCGCAGGAGTTTTCTCGAACCCACCTGGGCCACGAACTCGGCCACGAGGTCAGGGTCTCCCACGTCACGGTGCTGGGCGAGGTCTGACATCAACAAGTGATTTCTCACGAGGAACTGCAGCGTGGCTGACTGGTCCTGGTTGAGACCCAAGCGCTCGGCAATGCCCACCACCATTTTCGCTCCGCGTTCGTCGTGGTCCGAACCGTAGCCCTTGCCGGCGTCGTGGAACATCATCGCGAGGTAGAGAATGGACGGGTCATCGCAAGACCTCATCGCACCAGTCAACAAGGGGCTGAGTTCTTCGTACTCCCCGTCGCGCAGCAGTTCGAGTTCACGGACACCCATCAAGGAATGCTCGTCTACCGTGTAGACGTGGTAGTAGTCCCGTTGCACCATGCAGAAGAGCCGGCCGAATTCAGGCAGAAGTTTTCCCAGCACTCCCACCGAGTTCATCTCGGCCAGTGTGTCATAGACCCGTCCTTCCCAGTGCAACACGTCGAGAAACGCGTCAAAAGAACCCGCCGGCGGACCGGCGTCGCCGACCAGCCGCTCAAGCCTGCGCCTGACAGCCATCCTGCCGGCCGAAGACAGCGTTACGCCCTTGCGCTGAGCAAGGTGAAACACTCGCACGAGGTTGAGGGGGTCAGCGTCGAGTATTGATTCCTCCAGGACCAGGCGATCACCCGACACAGTCACCCCGCGTTCGACTCGCCTGCGAACGAGGCGCTCCACCAGACCCGGCTTTTCGTCCACGGCCGTCGTGCGGTCAATGATGTCGTCGGTGGTGCGCGCTATGAGCGCCGCGTGCCCGTAGTAGTCTCGCATGAAGAGGTCGGCGGGGCTGTTGTTGTCGTCGCCTTCGTAGCCAAAGCGTTCGGCCACCTGCTCCTGCAGTTCAAAGCCCATCTTGTCCTGCTTGTGTCCCGACAGGAAGTGCAGGCTGTGGCGTACCCGGAGCAGAAACTCGCGGCCGGCGAGAAGGCCTTCAAGTTCATCTGCCGATAGTATCCCCCGCTCTTCCATGTCCTCGAAGGACAACACACCCCTCAGCGTACGGGTGATCCACAGCAGGGTGTGAAGATCGCGGCAGCCCCCACGGCCCTCCTTGATGTCGGGCTCGAGCATGAACACCGACCCACCCGTGCGCGCGTGGCGGGCTTCGTTCTCCCTTCGCTTGGCCTCGATGAAGGGGCCAACGTCGCGCTGGGTGAGAACGTCCTGCACCGCCTCGGTAAACTGGGCGCCGAGCTCCGTGCTGCCACTCACAAAGCGGCCGTCCAGCAAGGCGGTGCGTATCGTCAGGTCACCCGCAGCCAGGCGCACACATTCACCGCAGTTTCGCACCGCGTGCCCGACCTGCAGGCCGGCGTCCCACATGGAATACAGCAGGGTCTCGGTAACGGTCTCAACGTAGGCGTCTACACGGCTGCCGTACAGGACCAACAGGTCGACGTCCGAGCCAGGACACATCTCGCTGCGCCCGTAGCCGCCCTGGGCAATAACCGCGCAACTGCGGGTACCACGACCGTAACGACGAGCGTAACGGGCTGTGGCGGCTTCAAAAAGAAAGCGTGCGAGGTTGTCTATGGCGGTGGCGTAGCGTGTCGCGGTGTCTACACCGGACGCGCCGCCCCAGTGGTCAACTTCGAGCTCCTCTCGCACCGCGTGGACATAGTTCTTGGCTATATCCGAGAGCTTTTCCTTCACCGCCAATGGCGAAGGCAGAAGCGTGGTGCGTCCCGGAGAAGCGGATGTCTCGTTTGAATTATCCGGCACGATCTATGGTTGAATGCTAGCGCAGACTGGCAACCCTTTCATCAGACAGGTACTCGCGCAGGCCATCGTAGATACCCTCCGCCAACATCTGCCGGTACACCGCAGCACCCAGGCGCGGTCCCTCGGTCTTGTGAGACAGGAACCCCACCTCGATCAGTGCGCAGGGCATGAAGACACCGTCGAGAACAAGAAACGGCCCCTTCTTCACGCCCAGGGAGTGAATGGTACCGTAGTGGCGACCGAGATTGCGCAACACACTCGACTGCAAGGCACCCGCGAGAACCACCGACTCGGCTTCCTTTCCGGTCTGAACGAGATCGGACAGGATGTACTTGAGGTCCGTATCCGCCCCCGAAACATCGTCTTTTATCAGCTGCCCCACGCCGTTCTCTGCCTTGGCGAGCCTCAGGATCGCTCGGTTGTTGGAGTTGTCGAGCGTGTAAGTCTCCACCCCGTGCAGACCCGTGGTGGTGCTGGAATTCGCGTGTATCGAGACAAAGAGGTCGGCCTTGCGGCCGTTGGCAAAATCCTTTCGCTCCTCCAGTGACACAAAACGGTCGCTGTTTCTGGTTAGTGTCACCTCGGCCAGGTCGTTACGAACGAGCAGGTCCCTGACCCGGCGCGAGATGTCGAGGGTAACTTCCTTCTCCCGCATGCCAAATCTTCCGAGAGCACCCGGGTCGCGACCGCCGTGGCC
>DBZX01000095.1:56969-61023 GCA_002311335.1 bacterium UBP10_UBA1149 | reverse complement strand
GGTTTCTTTATCGCCAGCGGTTTCCGGGTCGCTGCTGCGACAGAACGTTGAACGGCTGGAACTGGAGACCCCGCTCCGGGTTCTGTCTGCAGGTCGATATACACCCGTGCGGGCGAACCAGCGGCCGAGCGCAAGGAGCCCACCGAGACCTTGACCGGCATCTTCAGATCAATGACCACGCGAGCGATGTCATTGCTGAACTGGGCGGCCCGTATCCGGCTCACCCTAGCATCGGCCGTTACGAGTGAAGTGTCTATGGCGTTGCCGTTGGAGACCCCCTTGAGGTCAACGTATACCCTGAACGGCCAGCGCCCCTTGCTGTCCGGACGCAGCGTGGCGTAGGTGAAATCGACCGAGGAACTGAGGTCTATGACCACCCGGGTAGAGTCTGCGGTCGAGGCCGAACGCACCCGCTCTACGCCCGCCGCCGCCGCCGGCGCAACCCACGCCGCCACCAGCCAGCCCGCCAGGACCAACACGAGTACTCTGCCCTTACCCCTCATCAACACAGCCACCAGCACCCAAGCCGTCCATTATTCCCTGTTTCGGTACCCCCGGACAAGCCCCGCGAGTATTTTCAGTGCCTCCAGCGGACTTATCGTGTCGGTGTCGAGATCGGAAAGTTCGCGTAGTAACTCATCATTCTCGCCCGTTACGGCTGCCGCGGGGGGCTGGGTAAACAATCCCAGCTGCGCGTGCTGCAAGCCGGCCAGCGGCCCCTCGCCGGTTTCAAAACCGTCGAGAATTTCCCGGGCCCGGTCAGTGACTTCCACCGGCAGCCCGGCCAGCCTGCCAACCTCGATGCCGTAACTACCACTCGCCGCCCCCGCGACGATGCGGTAAAGGAACACCACCTCACCCTTGTGCCTGCGCACGGCGACCGAGTAGTTGGCCACCGCGTCGTGTTCGCCCGCGAGGGCAGCCAACTCGTGGTAGTGAGTAGCAAACAGTGTCTTGACGCCCTTCCTGACCATCGCCTCGGCCACCGCCCAGGCAATGGAAATGCCATCAAAGGTAGAAGTGCCGCGGCCGATCTCGTCGAGCACCACCAGGCTGCGGTCGGTCATGTTGTCGAGTATCGCAGCGGTCTCGGTCATCTCGACCATGAAGGTTGACCTACCTCCACCGAGATCGTCGCTGGCCCCGATCCGCGTAAAAATTCTGTCGACCAGGGGCACCCGTGCCGAAGCGGCCGGCACATAACAACCACAGTGGGCCATTAGAGTCAGCAGGGCCACCTGTCGCAGGTAGGTCGACTTACCCGCCATGTTGGGACCGGTAATAACCATGAGAGCAGTCTCGCCGCCGAGCCTGCAATCGTTGGCGACAAACGGTGTCGCACAGGAATTCTCAACCACGGGGTGACGGCCTTCATGGATGCTCAGCTCCCTGCCCAGGTGCAGCTCCGGCCTGCAGTAAGATTTGCGATGAGCGACCTCCGCAAATCCGGCGAGCGCGTCAATAACGGCCACGCTACGGGCGCAGGCCGACAGGCCAGCCAGCGCGTCGTCGAGTTCGTTTATGAGCTCTTCGAAGAGGTGAGCTTCGAGCCGCTGCGCTCGCTCTTCTGCCCCGAGGACCTCGGCCTCCCGCTCTTTCAACTCCGGGGTGACATAGCGCTCAGCGTTGACGAGGGTCTGCTTGCGTTCGTAGTTGCCGGGCACCCTGTCCTGGTTGGCGCGGCTTACCTCCAGGTAGTACCCGAACACCCGGTTGTAGCCCACTTTCAGCCCGTTAATACCCGTGCTTTCGCGCTCACTTTTCTCAAACGCAGCGATCCAGCCCTTGCCGTCCCGGCTCACCGCGCGCAGCCGGTCTACCTCGTCATTGTAACCGTCACGTATGAACCCGCCCGCGTTAACAGCGGCGGCAACTTCGTCGGACAGCGCACGCCGCAACAACGCCACCGTGCCCGAATGCGAGTCCATCCCAGGCAGAGCAGCCGCGAGGGCGTCGGGCAGCTGTCGGTCGCCGAGCAGGCTGGCGACCTTGGCCACTACCTCGAGCGAAGCTGCCAAGCGGAGCAGGTCACGGGGGCCCGCGGTACGCGAGCCAAGCCGACCACACAGGCGCTCGAGATCTCCCAGGCCCTTGAGGGTTTCGCGCAAAAGATCGCGCAACGCGTAATCCTCGACAAACAATTCCACGCAGTCGAGGCGCTGCCCGATATCCGCAAGGTTTCCCAGCGGTTGTTCCAACCACCTCGCGGTCAACCTCCTGCCCATGGCGGTGACAGAACCATCGACCACCTCCAGCAGTGTGCCGGCGCGTCCCCCGCCTTCACGTGACCGAGTGAGTTCGAGGTTGCGGCGGGTCGCCACGTCGAGAGCCACGCCGGCCGTAGGGTCGCTATACCTCGCGGGCCGAAGGTGCCCGGTGTGACCCGCCTGGCTGCGGTCGGCGTAAGCCAGCAGCATCGCCGTAGCCGCCGCCGAGTCCTCCGGAAGCTCGCCAGTGCCGCTTGCATCACCGGGGGCTGCCGCGACTTCGGTTATCATGCAACCCTCTATCCCAAGGCCGGAAGTGTCCATGACACTGTCGTCTTCTACCAGGATCTCGCTTGGTCCGACGGCAAACAGTGAATCCCTGAGGGGCTCGAGCCCTGAGCCCCTGGTCGTCTCGAGTTCACCGGTCGAGAAATCCATCCAGGCCAGCCCCCACGCCGATGTTTTACCGTACACCGCCGCCAGGAAATTAGAGCTGTCGGCGCCGAGGCTGTCCTCGTCCAGGTTAGTACCCGGGCTGATGACCCTGCGCACCTCTCGTTTCACCGGGCCGGGGCTCGCGCCCGGAAGTTCGACCTGTTCGCACACGGCGACCTTTACTCCCGCCTCCAGAAGCCGAGCGATATAGGGCCGCGCCGAGTGATAGGGTATGCCGCACAAGGGGATGGGGTTGGGGTCGTTACGATTGCGCGTGGTCAGGGTGATATCGAGAATAGACGCGGCGCGCTTGGCGTCATCGAAAAACATCTCGTAGAAATCGCCCAGCCGAAAGAACAGGATCGCATCTTCATGCCCCGCCTTGATCTCAAGGTACTGGCGCATGACGGGAGTCAGTTTCACGTCGTTAGGAAGAGCGGCGGACGACACTCAGAGAATCTTGCGACGGCGGCGTACGTAGTCAACCAACAGGAATTTGCCCAGCTGGTCTGGGGCCATGTAAAACGCCCTGCCCCGGTTGGCGGCCGTCATTTTCTCAACAAAAGCGCGTAGTGCCGGGCTGTCGTCGAGCATGAAGGTATTCAGACGTATACCGCTGGCCGTAACCCGCCCGACCTCCTTCAGGGTCTCCAGGCTGGCCCGCGACGAAAGCCCCCCGTCGCCAAGTGGCCACTCGCAGAAGAGGCGCCCCGAGCGGAAATACGCAGTCGGCTGACCGTCGGTAATAATAATCATCTGCCGGCTTCCCGCCGTACGCCCCATCAGGATCTCGCGCCCCAGGCGCAACCCGTCCTGCAGGTTGGTAAACGGCTCGCCCATGTTCCAGCTGGTTTCAGGCAACCGCCCCGGCTGCAACTCCACCGCGCGGGTGTAAAAACCCACCACGGCAAAGAAGTCCTGGGGGTGCTTCGTCCTGATCAGCGTCTCCATGGCCATGGCCACCCGACGCGCAGCGGCGAAACGTCCCTGCCAACTCATCGACCAACTCATATCGAGCAGCAGCACGGTAGCGGCCCTCGTGTCGCGCTCTCTCTCCACTACCTCGAGATCAACCGGGTGGAGACGCAGGGGCAGCGTCGGCGAACGCATCACCGTGTTGCGAAGCGAGGCCAGCACGTCGAGGTCGGCGGCTTCGTCGGGTTGCCAGGGCCTCGAGACCCCGGGCAAGGGCTCACCGTGCCCTGGTCGGGTCGTAGCGTGACTGCCGTGGGTGTCGCCGACGAGTTCGCGGTAGATCTCGCGGAGAGCCACCTGCCCCAACTTGCGAGCTCCCCTGCTGGTGAGCCGGGTCTGGCCCTCATCGCCGGCGATATATCCGCCCTCGTGCAGCACCTGCATGACCTGGGCAAGACGCTCCACGTCTTCGGCCGACTCTTCGCCGAGCAAATTCT
>DBZX01000095.1:26666-56951 GCA_002311335.1 bacterium UBP10_UBA1149 | reverse complement strand
CTGCCTGTCGATAGCATCGAAGACGCGATCGAAAAGCAGGTTCTTGAGATCCAGAAGGCCCTCGATTCGATCGAGGAACTCGAGCGCGCGTTCGTAGTCGAGAGAGTCGGGGCCCTTGAACATCCCGCCACGGCCGCGGATAAACATCGCCAGCCGTGAAACGTCGTCCAGCTGTTCAGTGAGTTGGTTAAAAATTGCCGAAGCGTCGGCGTCGAGAAAACCGTAGCCGCCAAGCCGTTCGATGGCCCCGTCTATGCCGGCCGGCAGACGACCGAGCAACGACTGCCTCCGATTGGCGTCACGACTGTCGTTGAGTGCGTCGGCAGCGGACAGCTCCGATTCCAACACCCGCCGCATGAGTTCGCGTTGACCGTCGAGAGCGTGGTCAAAATTAACCTCCGATTGCAGTTTACGCAGGGCGTCGTCAATGCGTTCGAGCAACGCGTCCACGCCGGTGACCTCGAGCCCCTTGTCGACAAAACCAGCCGACAGCATACGACTGAGCGCCTCGCTGAAGTCAGCAGATTCGTTGAAGAAGCGAGAGATCTCCTGGAAGACACCATCGGCATCCAGGCGTACCGACCCACCGGCCTGCCAGCGGGTGTAGAGCAATCGAGCCACCGCCGATCAGGCGCTGAAAGACAGGCGCCCCCCCTCTCTCTTGCGGCCGAGCAGTTCGTGGAGGTGCAGTCCTTCGAGCACGAACTCCGCTGCCGCGGCCATCAACCCCGGGGTTTCAAAAGTTCCGAGCGATTCGATCGCCTTCCTCAGACCGGGCACGGTGGCCACTCCATCGAGGTAATCCTCGCTGGCCATCGAATCCGAAACCGAGATGCCCCAGCCCTCCCTCACGTATTCCACCACCTCTTGAAGGTCGGCGATTTCGAAATGCTGGTCAAAGACCGCCTTGGTGGCCCGGTTGAGCAATCGCTCTATCACCCTCGACTCGATGTCGCCTTCAACGCCATATTCAAACTCGAGTTTTCCTGCCATCGACGCGAAGACCGAGTGAAAATCGCTCAACCTCGGCACTATTTCGTTATCGCCCTGGCGGATAGCCCGTTTCTCCGAGTTGGCGATCAGCGTTTCAAAATTATCGATGGTCACCCTCACACTCACACCAGAGGACTGGTTGAGCTCCTCGGCAGCCCGGGCTTCTCTGCTCAGTGTCGCGACAATGTCGCGCACGAAAGGCGGCACCCGGATCTCTCGACCGCCGCGGGGGGCCAATGACACTTCGAGTTCGAGTATCTCGATTTCGACTTCGACCGTACGCGGGTAGTGCGTGCGTACGCGTGCGTTGAACCTGTCCTTGAGTGGGGTCACGATGCGACCGCGGCTCGTGTAGTCCTCGGGATTGGCCGTCGCGACGATCACTACGTCCATGGGCAGGCGCAGCTTGTAGCCCTTGAACTGCAGGTCGCGCTCCTCCATGACATTAAAGAGACCAACCTGTACTTTCTCGGCCAGGTCGGGGAGCTCGTTGATCGCAAAAATCCCACGGTTGCTGCGAGGGATGAGCCCGAAGTGCAAGACCTCTTCATCGCTGAGATGACGACCCTCAGCTACCCTTATCGGATCGATCTCGCCCACGAGATCAGCCATGCTCACGTCAGGGGTGGCGAGTTTTTCACCGTAGCGATCGTCCCGTTGCAACCACAGCACCGGGAGTTCATCGCCCAGCTCGGCTTTCCTGCGCCGACATGCGGCGCAGTGGGGGTTGAGCGGATCGTCGTTTATAGGACAGCCGTCTACCGCCGGCACCTGCTCATCCAGCAAGCCGACGAGTGCGCGTATCAATCTCGTCTTGGCCTGGCCGCGTTCACCGAGCAACACCACGTGGTGACCAGCCAGCACGGCGTTCTCGAGCTCGGGTATTACCGTGTCGTCGTAGCCCCTGACCGACGAGAACACCCGCCGGTCTTCCTTGAGCGCGGCGATGAGGTTGTCGCGCATTTCGTCGCGAACACTGCGCGAGGTCCAACCCGACTCTACGAGTTGCCCCAGTGTAGTCGGAGCGGCCACCCCGGGAGTATATTTATTGTACAGTGGTGCTGCAAAGACGCCGCGGGCCGGTCGGGCCGGGCTGTCCACGCCCCGCGGCAATCAAAAAGACGAGCTGTCAGTAAGCCTCTTCGTCGTCGTCAGGGTCAAGGTCAGCACTGCTACGAATACGGGAGACCTGGCCGCCAGTGCGAGACGAGACCCGGTCCAGCTCCCTCTCGAGCGAACGCACCCTGACCCGCGCTCGCGTGTTTTCGAGCAGCGCGCCCAGTCCTCCGACCAACACCCCGATGAGAATTGAACCCAGGATCACGGCAAAAAGCGGCATGCCCACCGCAGCCCCATCCGGGCGAGGCAGAAACGGCAGGGCGGGCAAGTAGACCACCTGCACCACCTCCGAGTTCGAGGTTGCTATCATCACCGCCGCAAGGAAAAGCACGCTGTAAAAAACTGTCCTGAGTATTTTCACTGGACTTTATTCCTTCAATCAAACGCCGGTAGCGAACAACGGCAGCAAGCGTTCGTAGGCCTCGTCTATATGCTCGGGCAGCACCCGGCAATCGGCGAGCATGGGCATGAAATTGGTGTCGCCTTCCCAGCGCGGCACCACGTGCCAGTGTATGTGGTCATCTATGCCCGCGCCGGCCGAGCGGCCGAGATTGAGCCCCACGTTGAAGCCCTGGGGAGAGTAAGCCTTGTCGAGAACTGCGACGGCCTTCTGCAGTACCGCGCTGAGGGACGCCGCGGCATCGACCGGAAGTCTCACGAAGTCGGCCGTGTGCTCGCGTGGCGCCACCATAAGGTGGGCGTTCGCGTAGGGGTAGCGGTTCATTATGACGCTCGCGTGCTCGTTGCTGTACAGTACGAGACTTTCCCTGCGCTCGCCGTCGCCCTCAAGCCGCGGCTTGTCACAGAATATGCAACCGTCCCCGCGCTCGTCCTTCTCGACGTACGCCAGGCGCCAGGGAGCCCAGAGTACTCTCACGCGCGACCTGTCAGACGGCGGGTACGCCGGACCCGGAGTCGAGTTCGGTGCCCAGCGAATCGACCGCCGGCCGTTCACTGTTCGCACAGCCGTCAACGAAGCCGTTGCCTATGCGCAGCTTGAGTTCTTTGCCCACCTTGAAAAACGGTACTTTTTTGGCCGACACCGCGACGATGTCGCCGGTCTTCGGGTTCCGCCCTTCGCGGGCATCGCGATGACGAACCACAAAACTACCGAAGCCCCGAATCTCTATGCGATCCCCATTACACAAGGCTTCGGTCATGCTCTCAAAAATTGTATTGACGATTATCTCGGCGTCCCGCCTCGAATAGGCAGGGTACCTGCTTGCGATCTCTTCGATCAGGTCTCGTTTTGTCATCTACCGTGCACTCCCGGCTCACAGATTTGTCAGGTTCCTGACGTTCTTGTTTTAATTTTTCTCATCAACCGTATCGACTTCTTCCGTAGTAGTTTGTAGCTCCTCCCCACCGTTGTCACCAGCGCTATCGAGAACTTTTTCTTCGTCGCTTTCCGACACAACGGCGGCTTCTTCGACCGCTGCCGTTTCCGCTGTCGCTTCTTCGACCGCTACGACTTCTTCGGCGACTTCTTCGGTCACTTCTTCGGCCGCCGCTTCCTGTTCCTCAGGCTCAGCACTGGCTTCGCCTGCCGGCGCGTCACGTTGGAGGTGCTCGCTCAGCATCGCGCCGAGGTTGAAAGCCGACCCGGTAGACCCCATGTCGGCGCCCGACGCAGCTTGCTGCATCTGCCCGGCACCGTCCTGTACGGCCGACTTGAGGCTCAGCGAAATTTTCTTTTCCTTGCGATCGAGACCAAGCACCTGGGCAGAAACAACCTCGCCCACGTTGATGAACTCTCTCGGGTCTTCGACCCGTTCGGTCGAGAGCTCGGATACGTGCACCATTCCTTCCACGCCTTCCTCTATCTCGACGAAGGCGCCAAAGTCGGTGACGTTGGTCACCTTGCCCTGCACCGTGCAACCCACCGGGTAGCGGTGGTCCATGTTATTCCACGGATCTTCAGACACCTGCTTCAGGCCGAGGGACAAACGTTCGTTGGGCACATCGATCGACAGCACCATGACCTCCACTGACGAGCCCTTGTCCACTACCTCCGACGGATGGCTGACGCGCTTGGTCCAGTGCATATCGGACACGTGTACCAACCCGTCGATACCGTCAGCGACCTTCACAAAGAAACCGAAGTCGGTCACGCTGGTAACAGTACCGGACAACTGGGTCCCCACCGGGTGATCGATCGGCAGCTGCTCCCAGGGATTGGAAGTAGCCTGCTTCATACCCAGCGACACCCTGCGGCTGGATTGGTCGATGCCAAGAACTACGACGTCAACTTCATCGTTGACCGATACCACCTTCGAGGGATGCGTCACCCTCGTGGTCCAGGACATTTCCGAAACGTGGACCAGTCCCTCGATGCCTTCTTCGACTTCCACGAAGGCACCGTAGTCGACGATGCTCACGACCTTGCCTTGCAGCCGGCTCCCGGGAAACAAGCGATCGGTGATCGTGTCCCAGGGGTCTTCCAGCAACTGTTTCATGCCGAGTGAAACTCGACGCGCCTCGGCGTCAAACTTGAGCACGACAACCTTTATTACGTCGCCCGGCTTTACCCGTTCCGAAGGCGAAGTTATACGGCCGTAAGACATGTCGGTGACGTGGAGCAGGCCGTCGATGCCACCAACGTCAACAAACGCGCCGTAGTCGGTCACGTTCTTTACGACGCCCTCGAGCACGACCCCCTCGTCGAGAACGGCGAGGGTCTTGTCCATCTGGAGGTTCCGTTCTTTCTCGAGAAGCACCTTGCGCGAAACGACCACGTTGCCGCGCGCGCGGTTGAACTTGAGTACTGCGTATTCCTGTGTCTCGCCCACGTAACGGTCCAGGCCACGCGGGGGACGAATCTCGACGTGCGAGCCAGGAAGAAAAGCGGTAACGCCCAGGTCTACCGACAAGCCACCCTTAACCTTGCCGATCACGGTACCCTCGATCGGGGTCTCGCTGTTGAAGGCTTCCTCGATGTTCTTCCAGATGACGGCTTCTTTTGCGCGTCGGAACGAAAGAACCAACCCTCCCCCGGCGGCGCCCGTTGAGACTACCAGCACTTCTATGCTGTCGCCCTCTGCTACGCTTATTTCCCCCTGCGGCGACGTGAACTCGCCGACCGGAATCATCCCTTCGGACTTATAGCCAACGTCTACAGTCACCGTCGCGGTATCGACCGCAACGATCGTTCCCGTCACGATCTCCCCGGTTTCGATGCCAACCGCACCTACTGAAGCTTCGAACAGTTCGCTGAAGCTCTCCATTCCCTGCTGTTTACCGTTGTGGTCTCCGGCCTTCTCCTCGAGCATTAAACGACGAACCTCCCATGGCGCACCCGAACGGGTCACGCCGAAACAACCAGTTTCATAGCCCCCTTGGGCAACAGTATCAAGGCAAAAGACCTTGCTCCGGAGCTACTTGGCTAATTTTTTTCTAGAAAGGACCTCGTTGACCACTGCATCGATGACTTCCTGCAAGGAAAAACTGGTCGTATCGAGCACCAGTGAATCCTCGGCAGGGCGCAGCGGAGCGACCTTTCGACTACGATCGCGACGGTCCCTTTCGGCCATTTCGGCGCCCAATTTTTCTAGTTTTGCCGTGCCGCTAAGGCCAAGCTCCAGCCCACGCCTGCGGGCCCGTTCATCCTCGTCGGCGTCCAGGAACACCTTCAGGGCTGCCCTCGGAAAAACCACGGTGCCCATGTCCCGTCCTTCTACCACCAGGCCCTCGCCCGTTGCCGCGGCCCGCTGTAACTCGATAAGTGCCGATCTCACGGCGGGCAATGCCGAAGAGCGCGAAGCCGCGTCACTCACCCGCGCGCTGCGCAGCAACGAAGTAACGTTCCTATCGTTGAGAAATGTCTGCTCGCCATCGGCGGATTGTGAAATCCTGACACCTGCCAGCAGGGGCCCGACCACCCGTTCGTCGGAGGGGTCGGCGCCAGCCTCCACGAGCAGTAGAGCCACCGCCCTGTAGAGCGCGCCCGAATCGAGACAGGCAAACCCCAGTTTTTCGGCAACAGCCTTGGCCGTGGTCGACTTGCCAGCCCCGGCCGGACCATCGATGGCCACCACGAAACAATCGCTCATGACGACGAGACCCTTTCAAGCTCTTTGAAAAAACCGGGAAAAGATACGTCCGCCACCCGCGGATCGAGTACCGTGACGGCCTGCTCGGCGGCCAGTGCCGCCACCGCCGCCGACATCGCGATCCTGTGGTCGCCGGCTGGATCGACTTCCACGCCACCGCGTATAGTGCCGCCGTAGATATCCATGCCGTCATCGTGCTCGGCTACCTTGATGCCCAGGGCCGACAACATTACACATACCGCGCGCACGCGATCACCTTCCTTGATCCTGAGTTCGGCGGCACCCCTTATGCGAGTCACACCGTCGGCGTGGGCAGCAGCCACCGCCAACACGGGTAGCTCGTCTATCGTGAACGGTACTTCTTCTTCGGCCAGGTCTACGCCCACGAGGCCTGAAGAACGCACCGTCAACGTCCCGTAGCACTCGCCCGCGGATTCACCCTCCACCACCGCTTCGATGTCAGCGCCCATGCTCCGCAGCACGCGAAGAAAACCCGTGCGCGTCGGGTTCAGGCAAACGCCCCGCAAGCGCAGCACCGAGCCCGGCACGAGAACAGCCGCCACTACAAAAAAGGCTGCCGAAGATATGTCCCCGCACACCCGCAGATCGAGGGAAGTCGGCACTCGAGGACCGCTGAGCGAGACAGCGTGCTCTCCGCCTGGAGGAATAACGAAAGGATCGGCGACCAGCCCCTGCCCACCCGAACCGCCGAAATCCCGCTCGAGATCGACCCCCATCGCAGCGAGCATGATCTCGCTGTGGTCGCGTGAAAGCGAGGGCTCGGTTACGGTGCTCTCGCCGGTGGCCTGCATCGCCGCAAGCAGTACCGCCGTCTTGACCTGTGCGCTGGCCACCGGAAGTCGGCACCTGGCTGGCACCAGCTGCGTACCGCGTATGACCAGGGGCAGGCAACCGTCTGCAGCCGTTAACGACGCACCAAACCCGGCGAGTGGGTCTACGACCCGTCGCATGGGGCGTCGGCTCAGCGAAGCGTCGCCCGTGAGTACGGTCTCGAAGTCCTGCCCCGCCAGCAGTCCGGCCAGCAAGCGGCTGGTGGTACCGGAATTGCCACAGTCGATCGGTCCAGGGGCTTCGCTGAAGGCCATGGCTCTTCCACGCAGCCTGGCAATGCCGTCCCCTTCACGCTTGACCTCCACGCCGAAGGCGCTCACGGCCCGCAGTGTCGAGGCGAGGTCCTCGGAACCGGGAATACCCTCGACCCGCGATTCGCCCTCGGCCGCAGCGTTAAAAAGTATGGCGCGGTGGGCGATAGACTTATCGCCGGGAGGAATTACCGTCCCGGCGAGCGGGCCGGCGGCGGGGCGCACGACGAGCCCGGCCGACACTTCAGCTCTCTCCTATATTCCGGCGCACCAACCGGGCGCGGGCGGCCACGGCCTCGAGCCCTCCGCCGTCGCTTTTTTCGATCGCCGAGCGCAGCTCAGCCCACGAGGCAGAAAACCCGTCCATCGCGTCGAGTACGGACTTCCTGTTGAAATCGAGGATACCCTGCCACACCGACGGGTCGCTGTCGGCAAGCCGGGTGGTGTCGGCAAAACCGTTGCCCACCACCTTCAAGAAAAGCGTCCGCGGTTCGATTCCACTGACACCCGCGGCCAGGGCCCAGGCAACGAGTTGCGGCAGGTGACTCGACGAAGCCACCAGGCGGTCGTGCAGCACCGAATCCATCTCCACGACCCTCGCTCCCGTGGCCTCCCACATGGAGCGGACCAGGCCCAGTGTTCCCGGCGTGGTCGAAGCGGTGGGCGTCAGCACCACGGTCTTTTCCCTGAAGAGATCACAGTCGGCAAACGCTGCGCCCGTCTTTTCGCTTCCCGCCATCGGGTGACCGCCCACGAACAGGGTTGCCAGCTTGCTACTGTTGGCCTTCTCCACTACCGGCACCTTCACGCTACCGACATCGGTCACGACACAACCGGCGGGCACGGCCGCGGCCACGTCGTCCATCAAGCGCACCACCGTATCCACCGGCGTAGCGAGAACGACCAGGTCTGCTCCGACGAGCGACGCCTCGAGATCGGTAGAAACCTCGTCTACGAGTTTATTGTCGAGCGCACGCGACAGGTTGTCGCGACTGCGACCTACGCCGCAGACCCGCTCTACTACTCCAGAGCGCTTGAGGGCACCGGCCAGCGATCCGCCAACCAGCCCCGTGCCTACAACGACACAGCGTTTTGCTATTGTCTTCACCCTTCTGCTTCCTGACCGCCGAGCAGGTCCTCGAGAACTTCGGCGAAACGCGCGTTCTCAGCGTCGGTGCCCACCGTGACCCTTATCATGTGCGGGTAACCATAGCCTGCCATGGGACGCACGATCACCCCACCCTTGAGCAGGGCGTTGGTAACGGCGTCGCCGTCACCAACCGCGACCAGTACGAAGTTGGCTTGGCTCGGCACGAAGGACAGCCCCAGCCTGTCGAACAAGGCGGAGTAAAAGCGCCGCCCCTCATCGACCAGCTCGCGCGAGCGGCGCAGATGCTCGTCGTCGTCCAGCGCCGCCAGCGCCGCTTCCTGGGCAGGCAGGTTGACGTTGAAGGGCTGCCGCAAACGCTCCATGGCATCGACCAGCGAGGCCTCGCCCACCCCGTAACCGATCCTGAAACCGGCGAGCCCGTAGGCCTTGGAGAAGGTGCGCATTGCCAGCAAGCCTGGATGCCGGCCGAGATCTGCGACCGTGTCGGGAAAATCAGGCAAGTCCACGAACTCGCGGTAGGCCTCGTCCACGGCGATGACAACATTGCCGGGTATGGCCGCCAGGAACTTATCCCAGGCGTCACGCCCGAAAACGGTACCAGTGGGGTTGTTGGGGTTGGCAAGAAAAACCACTCCCGTAGATGGGCCCACGGCGGCGGCCAGAGCCTCGAGGTCGTGCTCGAAGTTACGCGACGGCACGGCTACCGGCCGGGCGCCCTCCGCGCGCGCAACAAGCTCGTAGATCATGAAGGCGTTTTCGCTGAACACCACCTCGCGGCCACCGTCGGCGAACACGCGCACAGCGAGCTCGATGATCTCGTTAGAACCGTTACCGAACACGAGCTGGTCTTCGGCCACGCCCAGGCGCTCGGCCAGCGCTCGCCGTAACAACACAACCCCACCCTCGGGATAACGGTGCACCCGTTCGAGCGCCGCGGCGGCCGCCTTGAGCGCAGCCGGCGACGCGCCCAGCGCGTTTTCGTTGGATGCAAGCTTGATCGTGCCGCTCAGCCCCAGCTCGCGCTCCACTTCTTCAATCGGGCGACCGGGCTGGTAAGGACGCAGCGTGGCTATTCTTTCAGGTACGGGGGGCTTCACTGCACCGGCCCGGGGCTTCTCAGGAGGCCACCGGGTACGAGCCCAGCAGTCTCGTGCTCAAGGCGATTTCCTCAATCTCGGCCAGGGCCGCGGCTACCGCCTGGTCGGCCACGTGGCCCGACACGTCGATGAAGAAACTGTACTCCCATGGACGCGAAGGCAGCGGCCTTGATTCAAGCATCGAAAGGTTTACGCCGTGACTGGCGAAGGACTTGAGCAGGCGCTCGAGCACGCCCACCTCGTCCTTGACCAGTACCACCAGCGAGGTGCGACAGTTTCCCGAGACCTCGGGCCCCGGCGAATCGCCAACCACGAGGAAGCGCGTCACGTTCGAGGGATCGTCCTGCACCGATGCGGCCACCACTTCGAGCGCGTAGGTGTTGGCCGCGAGGCGGCCCGCGATGGCAGCGGTGCCTTCTTCGTCGGCGGCCAGGCGCGCGGCCGCAGCCGTGCTGGCCACCGGTTCGCGGGGCACGGCCGGGTAATGCTCGGCCAGGTAGCGGCGACACTGCGCGAGCCCTTGCGGGTGAGACACGATTCTTTTTATGTCGTTACCCGTCGCCGCAGACGCAAGCAGACACTGCTCGACAGGCAGAACGAGTTCGGCCAAGATAGTGAGGCGAGAGTCCGCCAGGCCATCGAGAGTGGGCGTCACTGCCCCCTCGGTGGTGTTTTCTACCGGCACCACGCCGAACTCCGCGCGGCCGTTCTCGACCGACGCGAAGACCTCGCCAAGAGTCACCACGGGTTCGTAACTGGCCGCGCTACCGAACTGCCGGCGCGCAGCCTCGTGCGAGAAAGTTCCTTCCGGCCCCAGGTAAGCCACCGTGGCAGGTTTCTGCAAGTTGCGACAGGCCGATATTATCTCGCGGAACACGTTTTCGACGTCGTCATCGGGCAGGGGTCCCTCGTTGGCCTGCCGCGCGGCGGCCAGCACGGCTTGCTCCCTGACGCTGTCGAGTACAACGGCACCGTCGCCCTTGGCCTTACCTATGTCGCTCGCCAGGCGCGCGCGCTCGGCCAACAGTTCAACGATGCGCAGGTCGACATCGCCGATTTTCTGTCTGAGACCATCCAGTTTTGATTGCCTGGCCAAGTTAAAGCTGCTCCCCACCCGCTGCGCTTAACGCGTGTGTAGAATTCGACAGATAAACCGAAGCCATAGAGCTTTGCAACAGGAAGCGATCCCGACAACAGCGCCCGGCCGGGCCGCGCGAGCTGCCGACTTCAGCCGGTCTCAAAAAAACACCGTGCCAGGTCTGAAAACTCGTCGCCGTGTTCGGCGTCGATCCACTGCCCGGCCAGCTGGTTCCGCAGCCAGGTCAGTTGCCGCTTTGCGTACTGTCGAGTCGCCCGGGCGAGTTGTTCTTCCAACTCCCCGGCTTCGAGCCTGCCCTCCAGGCAGGCCCAGGCCTGGCGGTAGCCCAGCGAATCAAAAGCCCGGCAATCGGGCGTGTAGCCTCGCTCGCGCAGGGCCACGATTTCGTCGAGGAGGCCGCCAGCCACCATTGCCCGGGCCCGGCTGTCAATCAGCGCGTAAAGCTGTTCGCGGGGACGGTCGACCACCAGTACCAGCGAACGCGACGGCAGGGACGGGCCACCGCCGGGTTGTTGCTGATCGCCGGCCGCAGCCAGGCGCTCGAGGGCCCGCACCAGGCGCAGCGTGTCGTTCGCATGAATCCGCTCCGCAGCCACGGGATCCTCGACCCGCAAGCGCTCGTGCAACACGCCGGGGCTGGCTTCTTCCTCGGCCTGCAGGCGCTTCCTCAGGCGATCGTCGGCAGCCGGCGCGGCATCGAGTCCGCCCAGCAGTCGCGACAGGTACAGCCCGGTACCGCCACAGACTATGGCTCGACGGCCCCGCGAAGCGATATCGGTCAGGGCGGCGATGGCCGCCCGCCGCCACGCGGCAAGATCGTAGGCCTGGTCGGGATCAACAACGTCGACCAGGTGGTGTTTCACCCTCGACAACTGTTGGGCATCGGGCTTCGCCGTGCCCACGTCCATGTAGCGGTACACCTGCCGCGAATCGGCGCTGACTATCTCGGCGTCGAGTTCTTCGGCCAGGGAAATGGCGATCTCGGTCTTTCCAGCGGCCGTCGGCCCGGTGACCAGCAGTACGCGATCGGGCAGCCCCAGGTCGAGCCCGACAGCGTCGGACCCAGGCTGCGGCGCTGCCCCGCTGTCCGCTTCAGCAGCCATGGCCGCTGGCCGGCCCCGTGGCGCTGCGGCCGAACATCCGCTCCAGTCGCGAGCGCGGAATCTCGCGGGCGACCGGTCGGCCGTGCGGGCAGGCCGAAACAAACTCCACCGACGAGCAGCGCTCCAGCAGGGCCCGCGCAGCCTTGAGGTCCATGCGCGTGCCGACGCGTACCGCCGAGTGACAAGCAACAGTGGCCAGCACCCGTTCGATCAGCGCTTCGAGCTTGCCGGTGCTGCCGGTTTCCACGAGATCAGCCACCAGCCCCTCCACCAGGGGCAGCATGTCGCAGTGAGAAGCTAACGCCGGCAAGGACCGCACGATCACTTCTTCTTCGCCGAAAGCCTCTATCTCCCAACCCGCTGCCAACAGATCAGACGAACGCCGGGTCACCGCGGCTACGCCACCGGACCCCACGCTCACGGTGATGGGCAACAGCAGCGACTGGACTTCGATGTTGCCCGACTTGCAATCGGCGATAAGGTTTTCGTAGAGCAGGCGCTCGTGGGCGGCGTGCTGGTCTACGAGCACCAGCGTATCGGCCGACTGGCAGACGATGTAACCGTCAAACGCCTGCCCCAGCACCTCGAGGTGCGAAAGCGTGCCCTGCTGCTGGACGCCGGGCATCTCGAGCGCGACCTGCTCTACAATTTCACGAACGGGCGCGGGCGTATCTTCGCTGGTTTCGACGTAACCGGGTGGCGGTTCACCAACCGTGGTGGGCAAAGGCATGCTCGCCGGCACAGTCCAGGCCTTCTCAACACGATTGCCGCGCGAGAACTCCACTCCCCTCAAAGCATCGGCGCCCCTGAGGGCCACGCGTATGGATTCGACAACGAAGCGATGCACTTGCCCGGGGTCGCCGAAGCGCAATTCCATCTTGGCGGGGTGCACGTTCACGTCCACCGCCGAAGGGTCAACGGTCAACTCGATGACCACCGCCGGAAAGCGACCCTTGAGCAGGTAGCCGCGGTAGGCCTCGGTCACTGCCTTGAAGAACAACTTGTCCTTCACCCAGCGGCCGTTGACAAAAAGATGGACGTGCCTCGACGTGCCCCAGGATTCACCTGCCGCGCTCACGAAGCCTTCGAGGCCCATGCCTTCCCAGCCACCTTCTACACCCACAAGTTTCTCGCTCACCTGGGCACCGAGCACCTGCCGGACTCGCTCGAGCGAAGTATTTACCGCCGGGCAATCGAGCTTGTCGGCGCCGTTGCGCAACATTCTGAAGCCGACCGAGGGCGACAGCAGGGCAAAGCGCCTGACGGTGTCAAGCACCTGCTGGAACTCGGTGTCACGGCTCTTGAGAAACTTTCTTCTCGCCGGCACCGACCAGAAGAGATCCCGCACCTCGATAGAACTCCCGGGCCCCGCCCCGGCCTCGCTGCGATCGGATACCCGGCCACCATCCACCATCACCCTTACGGCGCTGTCTCGACCGGCCGTACGCGTGGTCAGGCTGACACGACCGACGGCAGCAATGCTGGCCAGGGCCTCGCCCCTGAAGCCGAAGGTGCTCACTTTTTCAAGGTCCAGCAGAGAGCTTATCTTGCTCGTTGCGTGGCGGGTAAGCGCCAACTCAACCTGTGAAGGCTCTATGCCACAGCCGTTGTCCCTCACCAGCAATCGTTGACTGTCTTCGCGGTCGTCGTACTCCACGTGGACTACAGTGGCACCGGCGTCGAGAGCGTTCTCGACCAGCTCCTTTACAACCGACGCGGGCCTCTCGACCACTTCGCCAGCGGCGATGCCCAAGATCACGCTCTCGTCGAGCAGGGCTATGCCGCCCGCCCGCGGGCGGCCGCGAACAGTTCCCTTATCAGGCGAGGACAAACTCGCCCCTCTTACGATCGAGCAGTTGTCGTACGCGCTCCGCGCCTGCTTCGCTGCCGCGGCGACCGGCCAGCGCGCGGGTCAGGTTCTTGCCCGCTTCGACGCCAGGCTGATCCAGCGGGTCGATACCCAGCAGCCCCCCCATGACCAGGGTCTGGACTTCGAACATGTGAAACAGTTCGCCCAGCTCAACAGGGCCGAGCCCAGCCAGGACAATGCTGCTGTTGAGCCTGCCGGCTTCGCACAGCGCCAACTCGGTAGCCCGCTGCTCCATGTTGAGCAATTCGCCCAGGTCGTGCCCGGAAAGATACTCCAGTTCCTCGACACCCTCGTAGCCGCCGGGAATGCGCAGCTCGCAACCGTGATCTTCAATCCTGAAAAAGGTCACTACCTTGTCGCGGGGACCTTCAACGTAGAGCTGCACCTGCGAATGCTGATCGGTGGCCCCCAGTGCACGCACCGGCGTCTGCCCGGTCATCACCTCGCGCCCGGCGAGGTCTACGCGCTTACCGAGACTTTCGGCCCACAGTTGCCCGTACCATTCGGCCAGGCCCATCAAGCGATCGCTGTATGGCATGAGTACGTGCACCGAGGCGCCACGCTGTTGCCGGGCAAGAAAAAGCAGCGCCGCGTGCAGGGCAGCCGGGTTGCTGAACACGTCGAGAACACTCGCGCGCAGGTCGGCAGTGCGAGCGCCGTGGCAGAGCGCCCTTATGTCTATGCCAGCCGCCGCCACCGGTAAGAGGCCAACGGCTGACAACACCGAGAAGCGTCCGCCGACTCCCTCGGGAACGGGCAGGCTGCGTGCCTTCTGTTCGCTGGCAATTCGGCGCAGCAATCCTTCTTGGGGATCGGTGGTAAAAACAAAGTGCCTCGATAGCGACGATTTGCCCAGGCGCTTCTCGAGCCTCTCGCGCACGACCATGAACTGAGACATGGTTTCAACCGTGCAACCGGACTTGGAGATGACGTTGAACACAGTGCGCTTAAGTTTCAGACCGTCGAGCGCCGTGGAAAGCGACAGCGGGTCAATGTTGTCGAGCACGAGCACGTCGAGGCCGTCGGGGGCGCGGTCGGCCGGGACGATCGCATCAAGCACCGCGCGGGCGCCCAGGGCCGAGCCGCCTATGCCCAGGACCACCAGGGTATCGAACTCCGAGCGCAGTTCGGCAGCCAGGGCTTCGATGACGCGGATCGCCTGGTCGTCGTAGGGAAGGCCGTAAAACGGCAGCCTCCCCTCCTTGCGATCACTGGAAAGGGTCTTGAGAACGTCCACCACGCGAGGCGCGAGCGTGTCCAGGTCAGCCCTGGAGAGGCCGTGTTCTCCGACCATGTGGTCGAAGAAACCGTTGACATCCAGTGTCACCTGGGTGGTTGAACCCATCGGCGCCGGATACCACTCGATTCGCGGATTTACAATAGAGAGCCGCCCGGCTTTTGCCCCGGTAAGGAGCGCATGCTAGTTATCGCGCGATTCAACCGACAGCGGGAGAGTAGAGATGGCCAGGGTTTGTGACATATGCGGAAAACGCCGAGGGGTGGGCAACACGGTTTCCCACGCCCACAACAAGCACAGGCGAACCTGGCAGCCCAACCTGCAGAAGGTTCACGTGGTTGACGGTGGGACCAAGAAGACCATCAAGGCCTGCACTCGCTGCATACGCAGCGGAAAAGTCGTAAAAGCCGCCTGACGGCTGCCATCTCGCGATCAGCGAGAAGCTACTGCCTCCAGCTCCACGGCCGCGCCTCGCGGCAGAGTCGACACTCCCACGACCGCCCGCGCTGGCCGGGCATCCCCGAGACAGGATTCGTAGATCGCGTTGAACTCTTCAAAGCGCGACAGTTCAACCAGTGAAACGTTGACCTTGACCAGGTTTGTAAAATCCATGCCGGCCCCGGCCAGCACTGCGCCCAGGTTGTCGAGGGCCCTGCGCACCTGGCAGGCAAAATCGCCGTCTACCAGTTCTCCGCTTGCCGGGTCCAGGGGAATCTGCCCCGAGCAGAACAACAGGTCGCCCACTTCTACGGCCTGGCTGTAAGGGCCTATGGCCCGGGGAGCCCCCGCTACCGATATCTCTTTTCTTTCGCCACTCACCGTTTGCTCTCCCCGCCGCTGCAAGCTCAAGCTCTTATACGACGAACGTCACGCACACCGGGAACCCTTCGAAGGTTGCGCGAAACGCGCTTGAGTTCGTCGACGTGACCCAGCACCAGTTCAAATACGTTGGTGGCCCGATTGTCGCCGATGCTGCGCACCTGCGCTCGTTCGATATTAACGCCCGCCGCGGTTATGGCCTGGCTCATTCCCGCCAGCAGGCCGGGCCTGTCACTAGAATCGACCTCGAGCTTCACCTTCGTGAGGGCACGGGCGCCTTTCTCCCAGGTCACCTCCACGTGCCGGCGCGAATCCGAATCTGCCAGGCGCTGGCAGTCGAGCGAGTGGACGGTAATGCCCCTGCCCTTGGTCAGGAAGCCGACTATCGAATCTCCTGGCAGGGGCTGGCAGCACTTGCCGAAGCGAACGACCGTGCCTTCTACGCCGCGCACGGTAACTCCGGTTTTAGACTGGCGGGCCAGCAATCCGAATATTCTCCTGAAGCGCCTGCGCGGCCCAGCCTTGGCAGCGCGATCGGGCAACAGGTGATCGAGTACCTGGGCGACCGTGATCCGACCGAGACCAACCGATTCGAGGAGCTCCTCCTCGTTGGCCTTGCGGAACTTCTTCAGCAGGTCGGCCACTCGTCCCTCGCGGTGAAGACGGGCGAGGTCCAGGCTTTCTACCTTGAGGTCGCGCTCCACTATGGCGCGCCCCAAGGCGATCGCTCTCGTCTGCTCCTCCTGCTTGAGCACACTCAGCACCCGTTCGCGGGCGTGGTGACTGACGACAAACTTGAGCCAGTCCCGCGACGGCGCGAGTTCCTCGGTCGTGAGAATTTCGACAGAGTCGCCCTGCTCGAGGCGGTACTTGATGGGCACCAGGCGCCCGTTCACACGAGCACCGGCGCAGTAGTTGCCGATGTCGGTGTGAATACTGTAGGCAAAATCGACTACGGTCGCGCCCAGCGGCAGAGACACTGTGTCGCCCTTGGGCGTAAAGACATAAACGTCCTCGGCCGTGACGTCGGCCTTTATGGTGTCGATGAACTCGCGGGGATCGTCAATCTTCTGCCACTCGAGGACCTGGCGCAGCCATTCAAGGCGTTCGTCTTCGTCGGTTCCCTGGTCGTCCCGTGACTTGTAGCGCCAGTGCGCGGCGATGCCGTGCTCGGCAATGCGGTGCATTTCTCCTGTGCGCACCTGTATCTCCATGCGCTCGCCGTAGGGGCCGATCACCGTGGTGTGCAGCGACTGGTACATGTTGGCCTTGGGCAGCGCCACGTAATCCCTGAAACGCCCGGGCACCGGCCGCCAGTAAGCGTGCATGATGCCCAGCGCTTCGTAACACTCGTTTCTGCTGTCCACCACGACACGAAAGGCCACCACGTCATGCACTTCGTCGTAGTCGAGGCCCTGGTCTTTCATCTTGCAGAACACGGAGTAGGCGCTCTTGGTGCGCCCGCCCACCTCGGCCTCCAGGCCACCATCACCCAGGCGCTTGGTCAGCAGATTACAGACTTCGCTCATGTAGCCCTCCCGCTCCAGCCGGTTGAGCGAAAGCCTCTCACGCAGTGCGCGGTGCTCTTCGGCGTAAAGCACCCGAAAACAAGAGTCTTCGAGCTCGGTCTTGAGCCAGTTGATGCCCAGGCGATGCGCCAGCGGGGCATAGAGATCGAGCGTCTCGCGGGCGATCCGTTGCTGCTTTTCCGGTGCCAGGTGTTTTATGGTGCGCAGGTTGTGGGCCCTGTCGGCCAACTTTACCAGCAGCACGCGCACGTCGCGGGCCGCGGCCAAAACAACTTTGCGCTGGTTTTCGGCCTCCAGTGTCTCGCTGTCTTCGGTTTCCAACAGGCTGATCTTGGTCACCCCGTCGACCAGCCCGGCGACCTCGGCGCCGAAACGTTCCTCGATCTGCTCGGTGGTAGCCAGGGTGTCTTCCACTGTGTCGTGAAGCAGCCCGGTGACCACCGAGTCGACATCGAGCCTGAGGTCAGCGAGCAGCAGGGCCACGGCCAGGGGGTGGATCAGGTAGGGCTCACCCGACTGCCGAAGTTGACCCGCGTGAACCTCGGCCGAAAAGTCGTAGGCCTTCGACACCAGCGCGACATCGTCTTCGGACAGGTATTCCCGGGTCTTGCGGAGTAGGTCGCCGAGGCTCAATCCTTTTCCTCAAAAGAATCCAGCACCGCCCTTGCAGGGCCCTCCGCGGGACTGGTCACCCGGCTGCTGAAACCGCGTACTATGCCGGCGCAGGCAGCCTTGGCAGCTTCGAGATCGTCGTTGACCACGCAGTGGTCGTAGTCGGCCACCCGGGCTAATTCGGCAGCCACTTCAGCCAGGCGGTGGCCTATGACTTCATCGCTGTCGGTGCCGCGTGCGGCCAGGCGGGCGGCCAGCACTTCCCGCGAAGGTGGCAACAGGAAGATCGCCACGGCATCGGGGTACAGCTTCCTGATCGCCGCTGCGCCCTGCACGTCGACATCGAGAAGAAGGTCGTGCCCTTCGTCAAGGGCGGCTTCCACCACCGCCAGCGAAGTGCCGTAACGATGACGGTGGACGGTGGCCCATTCGGCAAACAACCCCTCCTTGACCATGCGGTCGAACTCGGCGTCGTCGACAAACAGGTACTCCACGCCGTCGGTTTCGCCCTCGCGCGGCGGCCGGGTGGTGGTTGAAAGCGAGATTTTAAGATCGGCAAAGGTATCGAGTAAGCCCGCGCATATGGTAGATTTGCCAGAACCCGACGGCCCCGAAAAGATAAAAAGCCTGCCACTCACTGCCGCTTACTCCACGTTCTGCACCTGCTCTCGCAGCCGCTCCATCTCCACCTTACCGTCGAGCACCAGTTTTTTCACGGCCAGCTCCCCCACCTTGGACGAAATCGTGTTCAATTCCCTGCCTACTTCCTGCAGGAGGAAGTCGAACCTCTTACCAACGGGGCCCTGCACGCGGGTGAGTTCCACCAGGGCGTCGACGTGGCTGTCGAGTCGGACGAGTTCTTCGGTCACGTCGGTGCGATCGGCCAAAAGCGCCACCTCCTGGGCCAGGCGGGCCTCGTCGATCCGTCCCGAGCCGATAAGGTCGGCCACGCGACTTTCGAGCCTGGCTCGCAACCGGCCGGCCATACCCCGGCAGATGTTCGCGAGCCCCCCCGCGGTCTTGCGCAGCACGCGCAGGCGGCCGAGCATATCCTTTTTCAAGTATCCCCCCTCGCGCTTGCGATCACGAAGGTGGGCCTGCAGCGCCTTATCGAGCAGCCCGCGAACGACGGCCAGCTCCTCGGCCGCCACCGAAGCTCGCTCGCTTACCACGAAGATATCGCTCCTGCCCTGCAGCAGGGAAAGCTCGAGCTCTCCTTGCAGCCCGAACTCCTTCTGCAGTGACCTCCATGCCTTGATCCACGCTTGCGCCGCCCTGCTGTTGACCTTGACCGAGCCCGGGCCCTGCTGGGAGTTGCGTCCGATGTAGAGCTCAACGCGACCGCGTTCTACAATCGACCCCACCGTGCGGCGAAACTCGCTCTCCCAGCGTCCGTACTCGCGCGGTAGCGATACCTTGATGTCGAGGTTGCGCTGATTGACCGAACGTATCTCGACCAGCAAGGTTGTTTCTTCGACCACGCCCGAGGCCGTCCCAAATCCCGTCATACTCTTCACGACAACACCCTAACCCCGGTAGCCCCACTCAAGCCAGCGTCGCTGTTCACCATCAAGCGCCATGCCCGCGGCGGCCGACAGCTTGACCATCGAACGCCAGAAACGATCGCGGGCCGCATCGGCATGACGAGTCACGTTAGGCCTGCCCAACCATGCGCGATCAAAATCAATGACCCAGGCTTCACCGTCCCGGTCTACGAGCAGGTTCTGGCCTGTGAGGTCGGGGTGATAGACCCCCGCGTCGTGCAAGCAGCGGATCGCGCGGCCCGCGGCCCGCAGCAGTTTTTTTCGGCCAGCCTCGTCCGCGCTCGCAAACAGGTCGAACAGAGGGCGGGTGCCTTCCAGCTCGCCCGTAACCATCCATCCCCTGTAAAACATCCCCGCCTCTTCCACGCAGACCGCCAGCACCTGCGGCACCGGGCAACCCGATGCACGGGCGTAGTGGGTGACCGCGAGCTCGCGCAGCGGCCGGGCCGGGCGGGCGAGGTAAAGGTCACGGCTGAGAAACCGCATCATGCCGCCGCGCAGGTAGTGGCGCACGTAAACCGCTCGGCCACCGGGCAACACCACTCGCCGGGTTCCGCCACGACCACCGCTGACGACTTCGCCTGCCTCGTCGCGGTCAGCCCCGCAAAGCAAGCCTGTCATTTCTTCCAGGTCGAGACGGGCAGCCACCACCCTTACCGAACCCCTGTCGAGGTCCTCGTATCCTTCGGGAAGGATCAGGGCCACCTGGACGAAGCCTCCACTTCAGTCGGCCGGCTCCGCCTCTTCTACGAGAAGAACCGGCACGCCGTCTTTCACGTCAAAGACCAGGCGGCAGGCGTCGCAGAATAGTTTCTCGTCGCTCGTATACTGCAGGCGCCCCTTGCAGGACGGGCAGGCCAGGACGTCGAGGAGACCGGGATCGTTTTTCATACTGCCCCCATGGCGGCGATAAGCCCCGCGTCGAGCGACTGCAACCAGTCGCGCTCGCGGCTCAAGCCTTCTCTCAAGCCGACGGCCGGTTTGTAGCCTATGAGCTCAAGCGCTCGGCTGGTGTCGGCTACCGTATGAACGACGTCACCTTTCTGCTTGTCGTGCCGTTTCACCTGGGGCTCGCGGCCGGTGATATCGCCAATGAGGGCCAACACTTCGTTGACGGTTATGCGCGAGCCGCCGCCTATGTTGAGCAACTCGCCCGTAACCGGCGCCGCGGCAGCCGCCATGTTGGCGGCCACGATGTCGTCCACGAAAGTAAAATCCCTCGACTGCTCACCGTCACCGTAGAGCGTGATCTCCCCGCCTTCAAGAGTAGATCGAATAAAGCGGTTGAAAGCCATGTCGGGGCGTTGGCGGGGACCGTAAACGGTAAAGTAGCGCAAGACCACCGTCGGCAAGCCATAATTGACGCTGTACAGGGACACCAGGTGCTCGCCCGCCAGCTTGGTCACGCCGTAGGGCGACACCGGGCGCGTGGCACTGCTCTCTGTCATGGGAAGATCCCGCGTGTCACCGTAGACCGACGACGAGGAGGCGTACACCAGCTTGGAGACCGAAGCCGCAAGGCAGGCTTCGAGCAATCGCTGCGTAGCGTAAACGTTGTTGTCGCTATAGATCCTGAAGTCAGCGCCCCAGCTGGCCCTGACGCCAGCCTGGGCAGCCTGGTGAAAGACCCAGTCCACCCCTTCGAGCAGTCCGGAGAGCTCCGCGTCGACCAGGCTCGCCTCGACGAAGTTGTACGACGACGACTGCCTGGCCTTCTTGAGATTGTCTTCCTTGAGGGCGCGCGCGTAGTAGTCGACAAAGCAGTCGACACCCGTCACCTCGTGGCCAGCCTGGAGCAACGCATCGCTTAAAGAGGAGCCAACAAACCCCGCAGCACCGGTCACCAAGGCCTTCATTTATTGATTCCCGCGTCGCCCCCGGGGGCGCCAGACCGCTGATGATGCGGCCCACGCTCTTTCAGGTCAAGTGCATCCACGACCGCATCGAGCAACGCCGGGCCACCTTCTACTTCCAGCCCGAGCCTGAGCGCCAGCGGGCTGAACCCTTCGTCCACGAAAGCTTCGAGCTTGACGAGGTCTTTTTCCGTCGTCAGCAGCAGGGCTCCGCTTCGCTGCGCCGCGCGCAGGGGATCGAGGTCGCCCGGCTGGTAGTCGTGGTGATCGGCAAAGGCGTAGACCTCTTCGACCGACGCAGCGCAGGAAACCAGCATGTCAACGAAAGCGGCCGGGCCGGCAATGCCGCAGATCACCACCACGCGCTGCCCGCGCAGCCGCTCGAGCGAGCCCGGCTCGACGTCGCTCGATACCCTGTCCACGAGCCCCACTGCCCGCCGGGACACCATCGGGCCACTCTCTCCGCCGGCGTTTTCGACAATGATGTCAGCCCTGCTCAACGCCGAAGCAGGTTCGCGCAGCGGACCGCGCGGCAGTAACCGCGCATCCCGGTCGCCCACGGCAAGCAACACGAGATCAAGGTCGCGGGCGAGCCGCCGATACTGAAAGCCATCGTCGAGAATCAGCAGGTCGACGCCGGCTTCCCGTTCCGCAAGGCGACAAGCCGCCACCCGGTCGGCAGCGGTCACCACCGTGCAGTCACAACGACGAGCCACGAGCACTGCCTCGTCGGCAGATCGATGGGAGCCCGCCCCGGACCGGGCGGCGTCCACGCGATCGACGTCGCCGCTGGACCCGTAGCCGCGGCTGACAACGACAGCCGTGTAACCACGCTTTTTCAGTGAATCGACCAACCAGATCACAAGCGGGGTCTTGCCGGTTCCGCCCGAATTGATGTTGCCCACGCACAACACCGGCAATCCCACGCTCCGGGCGCGCAACAAGCCGGAGTCCCAGGCGGCGTTGCGCAGGTACAGCACGAGCCAGTACAGCAGGGACAGGGGCGCGAGCAGCAGGCGGGCCAGGCGCCAGGCCGGTGCCGGCGAGTACCACAGGATCGCCAACAAGGCGGGCCGCCCCCTGGCCGCGCTCACAACAAGCCCTCCAGCACGGCCATCGTGGTGTCGAGCGCACCGCCGCTGCTCCGGACTACGTCACGGGCAGCCTCGCCAGCCAGTGCTGCCTTGTTCTCATCGTCCACCCAGCCGGTCCATACCGCCGCGAGCGCCTCGGCATCGGCCACCAGCTCGATGGCGTCTCCAGCCAGCAGCGCCGCCGACTGGTGCTGAACGTTGTCCAGGTGGGACCCCGCGCAGACGGCGGTCGCGTAAGCCGCGGGTTCGAGAAGGTTGTGACCACCCTTATCTACCAGGCTGCCGCCCACGAACACGGCGCGAGCGGCAGCAAAAAAGCCTCGCAGCTTGCCCACGGTGTCGATTACCAGCACCTCCCAGTCACCGCCCGTGTCGCCCTCCCCCAGCAGCTTGTATCGCAGCCCCCGCCGGACGAGCAGGCCCTCCAGCTCGGCGGCCCTCTCGGGATGGCGAGGCGCCAGAACCAGCCGCGCACGATCGCGCAGGCCTTCGAACGCGGACAACAGCAGTTCTTCCTCGCCCTCACGGGTAGAGGCGGCGACCAGCACCGGCAAGGAGCCTTCAGCGGCCGCGAGCAGGTCGGGAGTCGCGGCGATTTCGGCAGCGGCCAGGCCATCGTGCTTGAGGTCGCCCACCACCGTCACGCCCACGGCCCCGAGGGCGCCCAGCCTGTCGGCGCTTTCACGATCGCGGGCGAGCACTGCGTTTACGCCTGCCAGTGCGGGTCCCACCAGCCAGCGCACCCGCCGGTAGCGGGGAAAACTTTCTTCTGACACCCGCGCGTTGACCATGACACTGGGTACCTGCCTGTGGGCCAACTCGTTGAGCAGGCAAGGCCAGATCTCGGTCTCGACAAAGACGAACAGCGAAGGCTTCAGGGCATCGAGTACGCGCATCATGACCGGCGGCGCGTCGAAAGGAAAAAACCTCGCCGAAGTCGCCGACGACTTCACGGCCAGCTGCAAGCCGGTCGCGGTGTTACAGGTCAGCAGCAGCGGAAGGTCGGGGCGAGCCTCTGCCAGGCGCGCCAGCAGCGGCCTGGCCAGCTGTACCTCCCCCACCGAGGCAGCGTGTAGCCAGGCGCAACCCTTCAAGTCAGCAAGCAGCCCGGCGTCCCTGGTCCAGCCGGCAAGCCTGCCCACGATCTCTTCGCGCCTACGCGTCCCCTCGCGTGCCGTACGCCGGTAAACCCTCGCCAGCAGGACCACCAGGCCGCCCAGCAGCGAGTACGCGCGGCGGGCAAACCAGGCCGCCGCCGGTTTTACTCCCGCCCCTGGTTGCACAGGCTTGCCGCTCTCAACCATCAACAGTCCTCGGGTGCACGACCCACGGCCTGGTCTGCGCGGCGGGTGATCGCTTTGAGCCTGGCCTCGAGCTCGCGGCAATCCCGTTCGTTGTCACCTTCGGGCGCGAGTTCGAGTTCCCGGGCGGCCACCACCACCACGCGGCTGAACGGAGCCGGTACCATCATGCGATCCCAGCTCGCGAGGCGAAACGCCCGGCTCGCGCTCCACGACAAGCCCACGACCGGCCGGCCACCGTCGCGCGCCAGGACTATAACGCCCGGCTTGACCACGCCCGCCGGCCCCCGAGGGCCGTCAGTAGCCAGCGCCACGTCGACGCCCTTGCGCATGAGCCGGTACAGGCCCAAAAGCCCGGCCACGCCCCGGCGGCTCGAAGAGCCACGGGTAACCGTGAGCCCCAGCCCCTCGAGCACGCGCGCTATGATGGCGCCGTCTCGGTGGGCGCTGTTCATTACGCCCAGCTGTCGGTCACGGTAGACAAAGGGCAACATCAACGAGCGCCCGTGCCAGCAGGCGAGCACGACGGGACTACGCTCGGCCCACCTGCGCTCGAGGTCGTCGAATCCCTCGAAGGTGACGCGGCAGCTGAAAGTAAGAAAACGCAGCAGCAAGCCGGCAAGGGTTCCGGCAACCGCGATCTCGAGATCGGCAAAGCGCCGATTGCGCCGCATCCGCCTCCACAGCCTGCCCCCGCCACCGGCCACGCCTCAATACCCAGCCCACCGCTCAGGCGGCCGGACGGTCCTCGAACTGCATGTCGTGGAGCTTCTTGTAGAGCTGTCCGCGCTCAAGCAGTTCCTCGTGAGTACCGGTCTCCACTATGCGCCCGCCCGACACCACGGCTATGCGATCGGCTCTTCTCACGGTAGACAACCTGTGGGCAATGACCAGGGTGGTCCGGCCCTCAACCAGGTGCTCGAGGGCTTCCTGCACCAGCCGTTCGGACTGCGTGTCGAGGGCACTCGTGGCTTCGTCGAGTATGAGCAGCGGCGCGTCCTTGAGCAGCGCCCGGGCTATCGCAACGCGTTGGCGCTCGCCCCCCGACAACTGCACGCCCATCTCGCCGGCCACTGTGTCGTAGCCCCGGGGTAAGCTGGAAATAAACTCGTGCGCGTTGGCGGCAACGGCCGCGTTTTCGACCTCCCCGTGGTCGCGCTCGGGGTGCCCGTAGGCGATGTTGTTTGCCAGCGTGTCGTTGAACAGGAAGGTCGACTGGGTGACCACGGAGATCAACGACCTCAACGACTCGAGTTCCAAGTCAGCTATATTCCGACCGTCCAGGGTCACGCGGCCGCGGTCGACGTTATAGAACCTCGGGATCAGGTCGGCGATGGTACTCTTGCCTCCACCGCTGGGACCCACGAGGGCCACCATCTCGCCGGCGCCTATCTCGAGGTCGATGTCCTCGAGCACGCTGTCCCTGCCGTCGTATGAGAAACACACCCCCTCGAAACGCACGCCGCTGCCAATCGCGGTGATCTTCTCACCGCCGCCGTCGCCCTGGTCTTCAGGCGCGAGGTCGAGTAGTTCAAAGATACGAAGCGCAGCGCCCAGGCCCACCTGCACGGTGTTGTTGGTGCGCACGACTTTCTTGAAAGGATCGTAGAGCAGCGCCAGGGCACTCATGAAGGCCATGAAACCTCCGGCCGTCCTGCCGCCGCCTATCACCGAGCTGCCGCCCAGCCACAACACCGCCGCGATCGAGAACGCGGCAGCTACTTCCATCATCGGCGTGGTGATGGCCTTGATGCGCGCGGCCTTCATGTAAAGCCTGAGCAGGCGGCTGTTCTCCTCGTTGAAGCGCTGCTGCTCGTAGTCCTCCATGCCGAAAGCCTTGACCACCCGGTTGCCCTGGATGGCCTCCTGCAGCAGCGACGAAAGGCCTCCGAGCTTGTCGAGGCTGTCCTGGCTCAAGCGACGCAGCCGACGAGAAAGCCTCTGCAGTGGCACCACCACGGCCGGAAAGACCAGGAACGAAATGACGGCCAGTTCAAAATCAAGGTAAAATGCCACGCCCAGCAGCACGATCACGGTGGTGCTGTCGCGCAGCAGTGCCGCGACACCGTCGGTCAGCGCCTGCCGGACCAGCAGCACGTCGGTGGTGACCCTCGACAGCAGGGACGCCGTCTGCGCGTTGTCAAAGTAAGACAGCGGCAAGCGCTGAATACGCCGGTTGAGCAGGTTGCGGATGTCGCGCGTGATGTGTTGGCCGACGTACTCGCCCAGGTAGGACTGTCCGTAGTTGAGCAGGCCGCGCGCGAGGAAAACCGCAACTATAATCGGCGGCAGCATGGCCAGCGCCTCGAGGTCGCCCGCGGCGAGCACGTCGTCGATGAGGCTGCGCACCAGCCACGGCACCATCCCCGATGTGGCGCTGTAGGCCACCATGCAGAGAAGCGCGCCCGCGAACCACGGCCAGACGTAGGGCCGCATCCAAATGAGCATGCGTCGGCCCACGCGCAGGGACTCAGAGCGCTCGATCACGCTATCATCTCCACTGCCAATGCCGCCGCCCGGCCGGCCGCCCCGGGTTTGACCAGCATGTCGCTCACGCTCGCGAGGTCTCTTTTCATGTCGCTGCGCAGTTGGCCCTCCTCGAGCAACGGGGCGAGCCTTGCGGCCAGCGCTTCGGCCGTGACCTGCCCCTGCACCAGCTCGGGTACAGCCTCGCGATCGAGCAGTATGTTAGGCATGGCTATCCACGGCACCTTGATGAGCCTCTTGACGATCGCGTAGGTAAAACGGGTCACTCGGTACATGACTACCATCGGACAACCCAGCACGGCGCATTCGACGGTCGCCGTCCCTGAAGAAAGTGCGACCGCGTCGGCCGCCGCCACGAGGTTGTAGGTATCCCCTTCTACCACGGGCACATCAAGCCCGCTCTGCGCCAGCAGCGATTCCAGCAGCTCCACGGGCAACCCGGGCGCGCGGGCTACAACAAATTCAGCCTTGTCCGACAGGCAGCGGGCGGCCTCGAGCATGACCGGCAGCAGTTCCTCGACTTCTTTCACTCGGCTGCCGGGCAGCAGGGCCACCAGCCGCTTGTCGGTGGAGAGGCCATAACGCTCGCGGGTCTGTTTCCGGTCGCGGTCGGCCTTTACGGTTTCTGCCAGCGGGTGGCCAACGTAGTGGGCGTCCAGCCCCACCTCGGCGTAGAGGTCCACCTCGAAGGGAAACAAGACCACCATGCGATCCACGCGCCTGGCTATGCTCTTGATGCGCCGCTTTCGCCAGGCCCATACCTGGGGGCTGACGTAGTAGAACACAGGCACCTGGTTGCGGGCGGCGACGCGCGCGAGGCGAAGGTTGAAGTCGGGAAAATCAACGAGCACGAGCAGGTCGGGCTTGCCGTCGCCGACGAGTTCTTTCTTGAGCTTGCGCCAGGTGCCGAGCACGCGGCGCAGTCCGCTCAGCACCTCGCCCAGGCCCATTATCGAGAGTTCCGAAGTGCACGCCAACGCTTCGACGCCGGCGGCCTTCATCTGCTCTCCCGCCACGCCGTAGAACCGCAGCGAACTATCGGCGGCGGCCATGGCCGCGACCAGCCGCGCGGCCTGCGCGTCGCCCGACGCCTCGCCCGCCACGATCATCACCCTGGAGCCCGCGGTGCTCAGCCCAAGTCCCCTGGCACCTCCAGGGCTTGCACGACGCGCTCGGCCAATTCGAGCGCGCGAAGCCCCTGTTCGCCGTCTACCACCGGCTTGCTACCCGTGCGCACGCAATCGAGGAAGGCCTGCACCTGTGTTTTCAAGGGGTCGCCATTCGAGAGCAGGGTTTCCTCGGCCTCTATGCCCGACATGGGCCGGGCGGGGTCGCGTGGCTCGGAGCCCCTGCGGGCAACCATCACGCGACCGCTGTCAAAGTCTATCGAAACGTAGGCGTCTTCCTGGAATACGCGCATCTTGCGTTCCTTTTTCAGGCTCACTCGACTTGCGGTCATGTTGGCCACGCAGCCGCCCTCGAAGCGAAGTCGTACGTTGGCGATGTCGATGGTGTCGCTCAGCACGGGCACGCCTATTCCTTCGATCGACACCACTGGCTTGCCCACGAGGTACTCGACAAGATCGAGGTCGTGGATCATCACGTCGCGCACCACGTCCACGTCGGTACCGCGGCCGGCGAACGGCGACAAGCGATGGCACTCGATGAAGCGGGCTTCGTCGACGGTTTCTTTCAAGCTTCTGAACACCGGGTTGAAACGCTCGAGGTGGCCCACCTGCAACACCCGCTCCGCCGCCGTGGCGGCAGCCGCTATTCGCCTGCCTGACTCGAGATCGTGAGCCAGGGGTTTTTCCATGAGCAGGTGCACCCCGGCCTGCAGGGCAGCGACCCCCACCTGCTCGTGGGCAACGGTGGGGACGGCCACGCTCAACACGTCGACGGAGGAATAGAGATCGGCTTCGTCAACTGCCACGCGGCAGTCGAGCTCCGCGGCGAGCTGGGCGGCCTTGTCACCGTCCACGTCGTACACGGCCACGAGTTCAACGTCGGCCAGCTCGGCGTACTTGCGGGCGTGCCAGGTGCCCAGGTGCCCCGCCCCGGCTACGCCCGCGCGCAGCGCTTTAGTCGCTTCAGCGTCAGTCAATTCCCGGCACCTCGCCGTCGCCCGTCCAGCCCAGTACGCTGACACCCGCGGTCCGGGCCGCCTCGGCGAAGCCTTCGTCGTCCACTATTATCGTCGAGCCCGCGCGCAGGGCCAGGGCCGCGACGCCGGACTCTTTCATCACCTCTATGGTCCGGGTTCCAGCAGCGGGCAGGTCGAAGCGCAAGTCCTGGCTTCGCTTGGACCCCTTGACCAGCACGGCGTGACCGCGACCGAGTTCGCCCGCGCGTCTCGCCGCGGCATCAGTGCCCTCTATGGCCTCAACTGCCAACACCACTCCGTTTTCGACGACCACCGACTGGCCGACGTCGAGCTCACCGAGGGCGGCCAGCACCTTGCAACCAACGCGAATGTCGGCCAGCAGTTCGGGCGAAGGCAGCGGGCCGGTGACGTGGCCGGCCTCGACCAGCAGGCGATCGAGAAACAGGGTGGAAGACACTACCTCGATGCCTTCGCCCTCAAGCTCAGCGGCCAGTGCCCTCAACAAGGCGTCATCGCCGCGACCAGCGGCCCCAGCGATCAAGCGCAGGCCGCGCCAGTCGGGCCGCAACGACGCGAGGCTGCGCACCTTGTTGATACCGCCCACCATAACCGCCCGGCTCACGCCCGCTCGCTTGAAACAATTGATCATGCGGCCGACCTGGCCCACGCGTATCCAACGCAGGTCGTCGACCAGGGCAGCCAACGCGGGGTCGGTCTCGTCGCGGTGGGCGACGGCGGTGACAGCGCAGCCACGGCTGCGCGCCTCCCGGGCAAACAGCAGCGGAAAGTTCCCGTTGCCCGCGATCAGGCCCAGTCGTTCCACGTCCGGGCTACTGGCGGCAGATGCCGCGTTCGGAGGCCGCTATGAAGTCAACCATTGCCATGACTTTTTCGGAATCGGCGTAGCGCTCGCGCAGCAGGGCCAGCGCATCGGCCAGCTTGTTGGATTCCTGGAAGAGCACCCGGTAGGCAGCCCTCAGGTCCTTGAGCGCCTGGTCTTCGAAGCCTCGGCGCTTCAACCCGACGGTATTGAGTCCGTGCAGCTTGGCGCGGTCTCCCGCCGCCATGCAGAACGGGGGCACGTCGAGTGTCACCATCGACCCACCACCGAGGATCACCGAGCTGCCGATGCGCACGAACTGGTGAATGGCTACCAGGCCGCCCACTATGGCAAAGTCTTCGAGGTACACATGGCCGGCCAGGGTAGCCGCGTTGGCCAGTACCACACCGTTGCCGACGTGACAGTCGTGGGCAACGTGGCAGTACGCCATCATCAAGTTGCTATTGCCTATGCGCGTGACGCCGCCCCCTTCTTCGGTGCCGCGGTTAAGAGTAACGAACTCGCGAATGGTGTTGTCGTTGCCGATCTCGAGACGGGTCGGCTCGTCGTTGTACTTAAGGTCCTGCGGCGGCCCGCCCACCGAGGCAAACTGCAGGAAGCTGTTGCCGTCGCCGATGGTGGTATCGCCCTCGATGACAACGTGCGGGCCCACGGTGCAGTTGGCACCCAGCGTTACACCCGCGCCTATGACCGTGTAAGCACCCACCGTGGTGCCGGCTCCCAGGCGGGCACTTTCTTCGACGATAGCCGTCGGATGAATATCGCCGGCAGGGGCGCTCTTCGAAGGAGATACAGCCCGGCTCACTGTCCCTCTTGAACGCTCTTGTCTACGGCCTTTATTAGCTTGCCGGTAACGTCGGCCTTGTCAGACACGTACACGAGCGTAGAAGCGTCGAGTATGAGATCGTAACCGTTGGCCTTGCCCCACTCATCAATTACATCGCGGATGACTTCCTGTACTTCGACCATGACTTCCATCTCGATCTTCTTGAAGCGCGCCTGCATGTCTTCGTTGAGCCTCTTGATCTCGATCACGCCATCCTCGTACTGGGTCGCCAGGCGACTACGTTCCTCGTCGCCCAGTACCATCGCGCGCTTCTTGAGGTCGTCTTCGAGTTCGTTGAGTTCGTCGACTTTGCCACCCAGCGTTTCCTTGGCCTGCTTCATTTCCTCGGCCAGGCGATCGGCGGCATGGCCGCCGATTTCGGTCTCGACCAGCAGGCGCTGGGTGATCACGTAACCGATCTTGAGGTCCGCAGCGCCAGCGCCTGAGGGTACGGCGAACACAAGTGTGAGAGCTACAAAAGTAAGTAGGCGTTT
>DBZX01000095.1:22524-26522 GCA_002311335.1 bacterium UBP10_UBA1149 | reverse complement strand
GGATAACCGATCTCCACGCGCAACGGACCCATGGGTGAAAGCCAGCGCACCCCCCAGCCAACCGAGTACATTACGTCGCCGGGATCTATGCCGTCGGAGGCCGTCCAGGCGTTGCCAGCGTCAACGAACATGACGCCCTTGAGCCCGGCTTCGCTGAATATCGGAAAGATGATTTCGTTGTTGACGATGAGCTGCTGGCTACCCCCCACCGACTCCTCGAAGCAGTTACGCTCGTTGCCGGTGTTGTCGCAGAACTCTTCCATGGGTCCGAGGCTCCTCGGGTCATAACCGCGCAGGCTGTTGATGCCGCCGGGGAAATAGCGCTCAAACAACGGCAGTTCTTCGCCGCTGTTGCCGGTGTCGCCCACGCCGTAGCCCAGGCGCGCGCCCAGCGACCAGTTGATGACGTTGCCAGCCTGCGTCGTGTAAACCGGAAAGTACCAACGGCCCGCCAGCTCCACCTTGAAAAAATCTGACTGCCCGCCCAGCCCCGCGATCTCGGCGTTGAGGATGATGCGCGAGCCCCGCGTTGGATCGAAGGGATGGTCGAGCGTGTTACGCGACAGCGTGGGCGAGATACTGCTGGTGAGGCTGGTGCCTTCCTGGTCCTTGACGCTGGGCAACGGTCGACCGCTGACGCCGTCGATGACGGCCTCTTCTATCCTGTATTCCAGCCCCGCCCTCATGTGCCGCGTCGACAGGCCGGCGATACCGGTCAAGCCGAGATCGCGCAGCGGATAAGACGCGCGCAAGGCGCCACCGGTTCCGCCACGGGTAAACCTGTCGAACTCCAAGCGCCAGTCAAAAAGATCAATGCCAATGCTGAGCGGCTTATCATTCCACCAGGGTTCGGTGAGCCCGAACTGGAAGTTCTGCCTGATGCTGCCCACGTCGGCGTTGAGCACCAGGCGCTGGCCGCGACCGAAAAGGTTACGCTCCGAAATACGCGCGTTGAACAACACCTGGTCGGCCGAACTGAAACCGGCACCAGCCGCGAAGGTGCCCGTTCGCCCCTCTCTCACCTGCACGAGCAGGTCGAGCTCGTCTTCCTTGTCGGTGCGCTGGGTGATCAGCTCCACCGACTCAAAAAGACCGGTACGCTGCACCTCGTCCTTGCTTTCCCTCAGGCCCGTGCCCGAAAAACGCACGCCTTCCCTGAGCACCAGCTCGCGGCGAATGACCTTGTCCCTTGTCTTTGTGTTGCCTCGGATGTCGATGCGGCGAACGTTAACCACCGGTCCGCTGGTGCACGCGAAGCGGATATCAACGAGGTGGGTTTCCGGGTCAACGCGGCTGCGCGGCTCTACGTCGGCAAACGCGTAGCCTTGGTTGCCGTAGACTTCTACCAGTGAGAAAACCGCTTCGCGCAAGGCTCTGGGACTGAAAACGTCGCCCGCCGCCATGCCAGCCGCGACGCGCAACAGATCGTCTTCGATGACGAGGTCGCCCTCAAAATCGATCTCCCCCACGTGGTGAAGCGGCCCCTCGTTGACCTTGATGGTGACCGTGATTTCATCGCCGTCACGCGATATTACAGGCTCGTCGACCCGCACCCTCACGTAGCCGTGGTCGTAGTAGAAGGCCTGCACCCGCTCCACGTCGGTAGCGAGCTCGTCTTCGTTGAGCAGGCCCGCACCGGTCAGGAAAGAAAGAAACCACTTGGTGCGGGTGGTCATCAACTTACGCAGCTTGCGATGTTTGAAGGCCGTCACGCCCTCGAAGAGTATCTCGTCGATGCGAACCAGTTCTCCCTCGTCGACCGTCCAGGTCACCACCACCTGGTTCTCATCGTCCAACTCCAGGCTGTACTCGATAACCGCGTCGGGGTAGCCCTCGCTCGAGTAGAGCTTGCGGGCTTCGGCCAGCCCGGCCAGCACCGCGTCGGGGTCGAGCATGGTGCGCTCGTTCACGTTTACCACCGCCTGCAGGTCTTCGACCGCGACCTTGCTTACCCCCTCAAAAACCAGCCCCGCAACCCATGGACGCTCGCGCACGTGGTACACGATCTCAATGCCACCGGGCAACTCGCGGCTGGTGACCCACACCTGTTCGAAGAAACCCATGCCGTAAAGGGCCTTGATGTCTGCGTCGACCTGTTCTTCGTCGAGCGACCGGCCGACCGCCAGGTTGATCTCTACCCGCAGCGGGCCTTCGTCGACACGCTGGGTGCCTTCTACACTGATCTTGCGGACCGTCGCCGCGTCGACAAACACCACCGTGGCCAGCACTACGAAGGCTGTCACAGCGAGGGCCGCTGGAATTCCAGGAATCAAGCGCAGTGACTTCAAGACACCGCCCTCCCGGACGTACTTCTATCGGCCGGCGTCTCCGGCAATAGAGTCCCGTTGGCCAGGCACAAAACACGATCAGCGCGGGCGGCCATGGCAGGGTCGTGGGTAGCTACCACCATGGCGCAATCGGCTTCCCTGCGGACCTCGTCCAGCAGTTGCTGCACCTCGAGCGTGGCCTGGGGGTCGAGGTTGCCAGTGGGCTCGTCGGCAAACACCACGGCCGGCCGCGCGACCAGGGCGCGGGCTACAGCAACGCGTTGCTGTTCTCCGCCCGACAGTTCGGCCGGGCGGTGCTTCAGGCGTTCTCCCAGCCCCACCCGCTCGAGCAGTTCGACGGCCTTCGCGCTTGCCGCGGTCCTGCCCATGCCGCCAATGAACAACGGCATCATTACGTTCTCCACGGCGTCAAAATCTCCCATGAGGTGGTGAAACTGGAACACGAAACCGATACTTCGATTGCGCAGGTCGGCCAGCCTCGCCGGGTCCAGGGCAAACAAGTCCTGACCGTCGAGCATAACCCGACCCGAATCGGGATTATCGAGCCCCGACAGAAGGTGTAAAAGCGTGCTCTTGCCCACCCCGGACTCCCCTACCACTGCCACGCTCTCTCCCCTTTCTACCTCGAGGGAGACATCGACCAGCACCTCGATGACTCTTTCGCCGTCGTCAAAACGGCGGGTGAGCCCCTGGGCGACCAGTATGCCCCCGGTCATGTCCCCGGGTATAGTCCGACCACCGTCACTCATAGCGCAGCACGTCCACCGGCACGACCCCCACCGCCTTACGGGCCGGAAAAATCGCAGCCGCGAGGCACAGGGTCATGGCGGCGCCCATCACCGCCAGGAAGTTGGCCAGCACTATGCGAACCGGCAGCCTGTTGACGTAAAAAACGCCCTCGGGAAGCTTTATCCACTCGTACTGGCCGAGCCCGAGGCAGATCAGCCAGCCGAAAAGAGCGCCCAGGCCGGTGCCCACCGTGGCTATGATCATGCCCTTGCACACGAAAATCAGAGCCACGCTCATACTGCGCGCACCCAGGGTTCGCAGCACGGCGATGTCGCGCCGTTTTTCCATGACCACCATGTAGAGGGTCGCCACTATGTTGAAGGCAGCCACCAGGATGATGAGCATCAGCACCAGGAAATACACGGTCTTTTCGAGCGCCAGGGCCTCGAAGACGTTGCGGTGCGATTCAGTCCAGCTCGTCACCCAGTAAGGCAGGCCCAGCTTGAGGTTAAGATCGCTGGCCACCTCGCCTGCCTTGTAAGGGTCGACCACCCTCGCCTCCACGCCGCTGCCGCCCTCCAGTCCCATGAGCAGGATTGCGTCCTCGATGGGCATGTAGAGCAGCCCGCTGTCGTACTCGGCCATCCCCGAATCAAAAGAGCCCACCACGACGAAGCGCCTGCTGCGGGGCAGCGCGCCAATAGGGCTGGCCATGAACGAAGGAGCCATGAGCGTCACCAGGTCGCCGGTCTCGAGCAACAGGCGATCAAGCAGGGCCGCGCCCACCACCACGCCGCCGAGCCGTGAGCGGCCGTGCTCGTGGCGCTCAGCCAGGGCTTCGAGCGAACCTGACACCATGTAGGGGCGAATGCCGTCCACGCTGCTCGCCGAGGCCGGGTCGACGCCCCTGGCGTACACGCCCGAGAGACTGCCCGACGCTGACAACACCAGCTGGCCGTTGGCTACCGGCGCCGCGTCGGT
>DBZX01000095.1:429-22489 GCA_002311335.1 bacterium UBP10_UBA1149 | reverse complement strand
CGCAGGTGCGGGTGCAGTCCGAGGATGCGATCGCGCAGGTCTTCCTCGAAGCCGGTCATGACCGACAGGGTGATGACCATGACCATGACCCCGGTCATTACCCCGAGGGTAGAAATCAGGGTTATGACCGAAACGAAGGCTTCCGAACGCCGGGTGCGCAGGTAGCGCAACCCGACAAACGCTTCCCACCTCATCTGCTGCTGGACTCCGCCCGGCCGCCCGGCTTGAGCTGCGGAAACAGTATGACGTCGCGTATGGACTCCACCCCGGCCAGCACCATGACCAGTCGGTCTATGCCTATGCCCTCGCCCGCCGTTGGCGGCAGGCCGTGCTCCAGCGCTCGCACGTAATCCTCGTCCACCTGCTGGGCCTCTTCGTCGCCGGCCTCGCGCAGCCGTGCCTGCTGCTGAAAGCGCTCCATCTGGTCCTCGGAGTCGTTGAGCTCCGAGAAGCCGTTGGCGATCTCCCGGCCACCTATGAACAACTCGAACCTGTCCACGAAACGCGGGTCGTCGTCAGATTTACGCGACAGGGGCGAAACCTCGAGAGGAAATCGAGTCACGAAGACCGGCTGCTGCAGGGTGTGCTCGACTACTTCTTCGAAGATGTCGGCGAGCAGTCCCAGCCCCGGCTTACGGCCCTGCTTGTCCAAGCCCAGCTTGTCGGCCAGCGCCTGCAGCTCTCCCTCGTCGGCCGCCTGTTCTTCGCTGATGCCGGTAGCCTCGGCCACCGCGCTGGTCATCGCCACGCGCCGAAAGGGCTTCGAAAAATCGAGCTCAAGATCGCCGCAGCTGAATGCCGCGCCGCCGTGCACTGTCACGGCCAGGTCGCGCAGAAGCTCCTCGGTCAGGTCCATGAGTTCCTCGTAGTCGGCGTAAGCCTGGTAGAACTCCAGCATCGTAAACTCGGGGTTGTGCTGGGTTGAGATACCCTCGTTACGAAAGTTACGGTTGAGCTCGAAGACCCGCTCGAAGCCGCCCACCACGAGACGCTTGAGAAAGAGCTCGGGCGCTACGCGAAGGTAGAGGTCGATGTCGAAGGTGTTGTGGTGGGTCACGAAGGGCCGCGCCGCCGCGCCCCCGGCCACCGACTGCATCATGGGCGTTTCGACCTCCATGAAATCACGTTCCTGGAGAAACGAGCGCACGCGCCCGACCACGGTGGCCCTGAGCTTGAACACCTCGCGCGAATCGGGATTGACGATGAGGTCGACATAACGGCGGCGATAACGCTGCTCGACATCAGTGAGTCCGTGCCACTTTTCGGGCAGCGGCCTGAGCGACTTGACCAGCAGGCGCAGCTGCGCCGCGCGCAGGGTGAGTTCGCCGGTGCGGGTAAAAAACAAGCGTCCTTCCGTCCCGACTATGTCGCCGATGTCGAGTTCCTTGACCAGCGCCGCCTGCTCGGCACCGAGATCGGCGCTGCGACAGAACAGCTGCAGGTCTCCCGAGCCGTCGCGCAGGTTGAGAAACACGGTCTTACCAAAGCTGCGGATGGCCGTGACCCGGCCCGACAGCTTGAAAGAAGGACTGTCGCTTTCGAGTTTTTGGGCTTCCCAGCCCGCGTACTCTTCGCGCAGGGGCCCGCAGAGGGCGTCGCGGCGAAAATCGTTGGGAAACGCCTGGCCGTTCTCGCGTAGCGCGTGGAGTTTGGAGCGGCGGACGGCTACCTGCTGCTCGTCGGTCTGCGATCCTGCCTTGTCAGACGTAGAGCTCATTGGAAGCCGCGGAACCGTAGCCCGCACTCCCGAGGAGGTCAACAGCGCTGGCCCGGAAAAGGCCGCCCTGGCTGCGGTCGAGTGCCGCCTGGGCCGCGTCACCGACGGCTGTGGGCGGGTGGCCACTGCCGGATACCCGAACGACTGCTTTACGGCCGTTGGTCTGTGAACGTGACCGGGTTGAAACCCGTTGCTTATTTCCCTAGGCTCAAACGGTGGGGCCTGCTTCTATCCAGGAGCGTGTGACGAGGACAGGCCTGGTTCTCCTGGTCACCGTGACAGCATTTTTTACAGCCCGGATCGTCAATTCGGCCCTGGGCCTGAGGCTTGACGGGCGCAGCCCCCTGCCCGGCGCCCACTCGGCCAAGAGCACTCGTGCGACGAGGATAGCCGTCGACAGCAGGCCCGACCACTCGATAATACTGTCGCGCAACCTCTTCGGGCTCGAACAAGCGGCGAGCACCCTGCAGCCCGGCGCCAACGATAGTGCCCCGGCCATGACCGTGACCGGCTTCACCTTGCGCGGTACCGCCGCAACGGCCAACGGCGAGGGTTACGCCGTGTTCGAGAATCCGGAAGGAAAACAGGGTGTTTTCTCGGTGGGCGAAAAGATCTTCGACGGCCCCCTGTTAATCTCGGTGTCCCGCCGTAAGGCGGTCGTCAAGACCGCCACCGGCCTGCTGACTATTGAGATCACTGAGCCCGAGCCCCGCAGCCGCAGCAAGGCGGAGCAGGTGAACGCGAACGGATCAATCCGCAGGATCGGCACCGACCGCTTCCTCGTTGCCCGTAGCGAGATAGAGAACTCGCTCGACAACCTCACGCAGACCATCACCCAGGTGCGGGCCACCCCCTTTCTGCAGAACGGCAAGGCCATCGGCTTCAGGCTCTTCAACGTGCGCAAGGGTTCGATCTTTGAGCGCATGGGCATCAAGAACGGCGACGTCGTGCGGGAAGTAAACGGCACAGTCATCGACTCGCCGGCGGCTGCCAGCGGCCTGCTCGACGTCATACGCACGGCAGAAAACCTGGAGCTGAGGCTGCTCAGGCAGGGCAAGCCCCTCAGCCTCAGCTACACGGTACGATGATGAAGCGACGACGAGTACCCGGGGAATCCCACGTCGCCCGTCGGCTGGCGGTATCTGCCCTGGCTGTGCCCCTTGCCGCGGCGCTTCTAGCCGTTGCGACTTCCGGTCCGGCGCGAGCGCAGGCGCCGGCCCAGGGACAGGAGCCGCGCAGCATCACCATCGACTTTGACAACGTCGAGTTGCCCACCTTCATCAAGTTCATCGCCCGCGTGACGGGGCGCAACTTCGTCTTCAGCGACAAGATCGAGGGAACGGTCAACGTCGTGTCACCCACGCCGGTGTCACGGGATGAAGCCGAGGCGGTGTTTCACTCGGTGCTGGCCGTGCGCGGGCTGACGACCATCGAAGACGGCGTGGTCACGCGCATAATCCCGCTGCGTGACGCCTTGGCGGCCGGCGCAGCACTGTCGTCGGGCGCGCGGCTACCGTCGGGCTACGCGACGAGGCTGCTGCCGCTCAAGCACGTCGACGCGCTCGACCTGCTGCCCGTACTCGAGCCGCTGGTGTCCAAGCAGGGCTCGTTGACGGCCTATGCCCAGACCAACACCCTCATACTGAGCGAAAGCAGTGGCAACCTTTCGCGCCTGGAAGCACTGGTGCTGGCGCTGGACGCGCCTGTGCACGAAAAGACCTTCGACGTCATTTCCCTGGAGCACGCAGTGGCCGCGGTGATGACCAAACAGATAACCACCATCCTGACCAACCGTCCCTCGGCCCCGGCCAAGGGCAAACCCGACGAAAGGCTGGAGCCGGACTTCAGGATTGTGGCCGACGAGCGCACCAACTCGCTGGTGGTCACTGCCACACCGGTGCTCATGGGCAGGATTCGCACCCTCGCCGAGCGCCTGGACACCCCGCTTCGCGAGGACGAACAACGGGTGCACGTCTACCGGGTGAAGCACGCCGACGCCGAGGACCTGGTGCTGGTGGTGCTCAAGATGCTGGCCGGCGGCATAAAAGGCAGCGCCGCTGCGCGCAAGCCCGGGGCTGCGGGAACAGCGGGAACGTCCCGCGCATTTGCAGGCATCGGACTCACCGACGCGGTATCGGTGACGGCCGACCCTGCTACCAACTCCATCATCATCAACGCCTCACCGCACGACAACCGGGTCATCGTCTCGCTGCTTGAAGACCTCGACCTCACCCGCCCACAGGTTTTCGTCGAGGCCATCATCGTTGAGATATCGCTTGAGCGCTCGCGTGCCATCGGCTTCGACTTCCAGGGTGGCGGCGACATCGGCGACGGCGTGGGCCTGGCGCGCAGCAACCTCGCCAACCTCAACTCCGCCCTGCTCAACCCCGGCCTGCTCGGCGGCCTGATCCTGGCTGCAGCCAGCAACCGCAGCATAGAGCTGCCAGACGGCACCGTGGTGCCCGCCCAGGTGGCGCTGTTCCAGGCCCTGGCCTCCGACACCGACCTCAACGTGCTGTCGGCGCCGACCCTGCTCACGATGGACAACGAGACGGCCGAGATCCTGGTGGGCAAGAACGTGCCCTTCGTCACCGGCCGCGGCGTTGACGTTTCGGCGGTGTCCAACGTGTTCACCACCATCGAGCGCCGTGACGTGGGTATAAAGCTCAAGCTCACCCCCCAGGTCACCGATGGAGACATGGTGGTGATGAAAGTCTACGAGGAAGTCTCGGCGCTGGTTCCAAGCTCCCAGCTGGACGCCAATACCGTCGGGCCCACCACCACCGTCCGCTCGGCGTCCACCACGGTCAGCGTGAAGGACGGTCACACCGCCGTCATAGGCGGGCTGATCAGCGACTCGCTGGCCGAATCGACCTCGAAAGTGCCGCTGCTGAGCCGCATCCCCCTGCTCGGCAATCTCTTCAAGCACCGGTCGAACGCCAGCAGCAAGGTCAACCTGGTCGTGTTTCTCACCCCCCACATAATCCGTTCGGAGTCCGACCTGGCCCAGGCCACCGAGCGCAGCAAGGACAAGTTCAACAAAGCCATGCCCGAATCTCTGCAGGCCCATCCGCTTCCGGGAGACAGCCCCATGAGCGGCTTGCGCGAGGTACCTATCAACGGCGGCCTCGATGACGGCCCGGACGATAATCGCGTCGACAACGACGGCTACGTGTTTCCGCTCTGGCCCAGCGAGGGCGCCGACTCCAGGTAACGGCCCGTGCCCCGAAACATAACCGAACCTCTCGACAACCTGCTGCTCCGGGCCGGCGTCTCGCGCGAGCACATAGCCGAGGCCCGCGCGTCGGCAGGTGATGGCGACCTCGGCCCCGAGCTTGAACGCGTGGCCGGCTTTCCTCAGCTGCGCTGGGCCGCCCTGCTTGCCGAGCGCTGCGGCCTGCTGTTTTCGCCTGACCTCGGCGAAGACCGGGTCGACCCCCGGCTGCTGGCCGAACTGTCGATTGCCTGGTGCCGGAACAACCGCGTGCTGCCGCTCAACAAGGACTCGGGGACCCTGACAGTGGCCACTTCAAACCCCATGAACGCGGGCCCGCTACAGGATCTTGCCGCCGTCTACGACGTGGACGTGTCGCCCCTGGTGGTGCCCGGGACGGTGCTGTCGGAGAGCATCGTGCGCGCCTTCGACCGTGCTTCGACCCTTGCCGCCGATCTCGTCGACCACCTGGGCGAACAGCCCGCCTTCGAAGTCGAAGCATCCGACCTCAGCGACGTGCCCGACCTGATTGAGACCGAGGACGAAGCGCCTATCATCAGGCTGGTCAACGCGGTGATCTACCAGGCCGCCCGCGACGGCGCCAGCGACATACACCTGGAGCCCTTCGAGGCCGGCGTCTCGGTGCGCTACCGCATCGACGGCCTGCTTGCCGAGGTCACGCGCGTGCCGCGCCGCGCCCACCCGGCGCTGGTGAGCCGCATCAAGGTGATGGCTTCGCTCGATATCGCCGAGAAACGACTGCCGCAGGACGGCGGCATACGCACCCGGGCCGCCGGCCGGGACCTCGACCTGAGGGTATCGACCGTGCCCACGGCTTTCGGCGAACGCGTGGTACTGCGCCTGCTCGACCGCGGAAGCGCGCTCATGGGCCTGTCCGAGCTGGAGCTGTCGCCCGGCAACCTGGTCACGCTCAAAGCGCTGCTGACGCGCAGCAACGGCATCGTGCTCGCGACCGGCCCCACGGGAAGCGGCAAGACCACCACGCTCTACGCCGCCCTCTCGGAGATGAACAGCGAAGAGCGCAACATCATCACCATAGAGGACCCGGTCGAGTACCAACTGCCCGGTATCGGGCAGATACAGGTCAACCCGAAGATTGACCTGGACTTTGCCAGTGGCCTGCGATCGACACTGCGGCAGGACCCCGACGTGATCATGGTGGGCGAAATACGCGACGCTGAAACCGCGCGCACCGCCATGCAGGCTGCGATGACCGGTCACCTGGTGTTCAGCACCCTTCACACCAACGATGCCTGCAGCGCGATCACCCGCCTGATAGACATGGACATCGAACCCTACCTGGTGTCCTCCGCCGTCATAGCGGTGATGTCCCAGCGGCTGTTGCGGCGCTTGTGCGCCGAGTGCAGCCAGCCGGTCGGGCCTGCCCGCAGCGGACTGGCCGAGCTCGGACTGGGCTACATGATGGGAGACAACGAGCAACTGCGCATTGCGGGCGCCGGTTGCGAAAGCTGTCGCGGCACCGGCTACAGGGGGCGACTGGCCATACACGAGCTGGTAGTCATGACCGACGAACTGCGCGGCATGACAATGACGGGCAGCGACGCCGCCAGCCTGCGTCGCCACGTAAGCGAGCAGGGCGTGCCGTCGCTCCGGGACGACGCGGTGATCAAGGTCAGGCGCGGACTCACGAGCTCGGCCGAAGTGCTGCGGGTCACCGCCGAAGACGGCGGCTGACGCTTGCCCTCTTACGCCTACAAGGGGCTCGACGCGTCGGGCCGTACGGTGAGTGGCCACGTTGAAGCCGAGGGGCCGAGATCGGCCCGCCAGCGCCTGCGCGACCGGGGCTTGTTCGTATCCAGCCTCGAAGACGAAGCCCGACCCCGTTCTAACGCGGCGGGCAAGCAGCGGAACCCCGGTACGGTGCAGCTGGCCCGCAACCTGAGGCAGCTGGGCACCCTGTTGCGTGCCGGCATACCGTTGGTTGAATCGGTTACCTCGCTGCGCCGACAGGCGCTTCCGGCCCACCGCTGGATCTGGGAATCCCTGCGACGGCAACTGGTGGAGGGCAGCTCGCTGGCCGACGCCATGGCCTCACAACCCGGGGTGTTCCCGTCGATGTACATCGGCATGATAAGGGCCGGCGAAGCCAGCGGCACGCTCGACCAGGTGCTCAACCGCGTCGCCTCCTACGCCGAGGACAGCGCTCGCTGGCAGGCCCGCCTGCGCTCGGCCATGACATACCCGCTCGTAATGGCGGTGACAGGTACCGCCATCGTCGTGTTCCTGCTGGCCTACGTCGTGCCGCAGATCACTCGCGTATTCGTCGAAAGCAAGCAGACCCTGCCGCTGCCCACCAGGGCACTGATGGCGCTGGCCGACCTGCTGGTGAACTACGGCCTCCTGGGCCTGCTCGTGCTCATAGCTGCTTTCGGCTTGCTCAGGTGGTACTGGCGCAGCCCCTCGGGTCGCAGACGCCTCGAGGGAGTTGCCCTGCGCTTGCCGGTGCTGGGCACGCTGAGGCGCAACCTTTACGGGGCCAGGTTCTGCCACACCTTGTCGGCCACGCTCTCGGGCGGGCTGCCCCTGGTCGATGCCCTGGAGATCACCCGAGGTTCGATGGGAAGCGAGCTGATGTCAGACCTGGTGGGCGAGACGGCGGTAGCCGTCAGGGGCGGTGGTTCGCTGGCCGCGGCCTTGGAAAACAGCCCTCTTGTCCATCCATTAGTGGTCGATATGGCGGCCGCCGGCGAACGCAGTGGGGAGCTGGAGAACCTGCTCGAAAGGGCCGCCGGAGCCATGGACGAAGAAGTAGACACGGCAGTACAGACTCTCTCGGCCATAATGGAACCGGCGGTGGTACTGGTGATGGCGGGCATGGTCTTGTTCGTGTTACTCGCCGTTATGTTACCGGTCTTTGAGATGAACCAGCTGGTTCGCTAGAATTGAAACGTGATAACTGAAAGGCAGAACGGATTCACCCTCATAGAAATACTGGTCGTGGTCATGATACTGGGCCTGCTCATTTCGCTGGCCGCGCCTCGCATCATCGGCCGCACCGACGACGCGCGGGTTGTAAAGGCCATGGCCGACATGCGGGCCATAGAAGAAGCACTGGACCTCTATCGGCTCGACACCGGCTCTTACCCGGGCACCGAGCTCGGCTTAGAGGTGCTGGTTGAGCCCGGGCTGGAGGGCCGCAGCGGCGGTTACCTCGAAAGAGTGCCGCTTGACCCGTGGAACTCGCCCTTCCTGTTTGCCAGCGACAGCCGCAAGTACGTGCTGCAGAGCCTGGGAGCCGACGGCGAAGAGGGCGGCGACGGTGTCGATGCCGACATCGATTCGCGCGATTTCTGATTGCAGGCTCCAGGGAGTCGGCACGCGGGCGCTTCTGCCGCGCAGGCCCCAGTCCGGTTTCACCCTGATAGAGCTCGCGATCGTACTTGTCATTCTCGGTGTTCTGCTGAGCGCTGCGCTGGTGAGGTTTCCCGACCCCGCGGCTGACCGGCTGGACCGTTCGGCGCGGCGCATGGCTGCCGTGCTGGGCTACCTGCACGACGAAGCCGCGTCTGCGCGGGCGCGTGTACCGGGTCACGGTGGATCTTGACCGCGAGTCCTGGAGGGTGGAATCCCTGCGTCCCTGGTCCAGTGAACGGCCAGATCGCCAGTTCAGTCACGACCCCGACCTGCGCGTAAAGGGCAGTAAACTGCCCGAAGGCGTTGAGTTCGCGAGCCTCGGGGGCCAGGGAGGCAGCCAGTCCAGCGGCGAGGGAGCCCTGTACTTTCTGCCCGAGGGCCATCTCGAGCGTGCTGAAATAACCCTGGCCGACCAGGACCACGATCGCGTGACCTTGCTCGTTGACGGCTTCACCGGCCGGGTGAGCGTAACCGGGACCCCCCGAAGGTGAGCAAGCAGCGCGGATTCACACTACTCGAGTTGCTCATTGCTATCGCCGTGGTGGGCATTGCCACCGTGAGCCTGCTGGGCCTGCACGCGCGCAACCTGCGCACGGCCGCGCGCACCCAGGACCTGCTCGTAGCCGAGACTCTGGCCGCGTCGCTGGTGGCCACGAGCAGGGCCGGCAGCTACCCCGAACCCGGGCAGGAGGAAGGGCGTTTTGACACTGAGCGCTGGGCTGCCGGGGCCACGGGAGCCCATCCTGCCGCCAACTGGAGAGAGCGCTTCACCTGGTCGCGCAACGTGCTCTCTACTCCCCTGCCCGGCCTGAGACAGGTGACTGTTGCCGTGGGCCTGCCCGATTCCGACATCCCGCTGGTAGAGCTGACCTGGCTGGTGAAGCAGTAAGCCATGCCCCGGCATCGCACTACAAGCGCGGGTTTCACCCTGGTCGAACTGATGGTAGCCGTCAGCCTGCTGGGCATCTTGGCGGCGGCGGTATACGGAACTATCTCCCGCAGCGCCGCCTCCCGGGACCACGCCATTGAGCGCCTGCAACGGCTTGGCCAGCTCCGCGCGGCCCTGGACTGGATGGCCAGCGACCTCGAGGATAACTACGCGACAGGGCTGCAAACCAGTGATATTAAAGTACTTTCTTCGTCAGGCTCGGCGGGGCTGCGCTCTGCTTACAGCGGCCTTGCACTGCTGGAGCTCACCGTTCTCTCGGCCCGCGGGGTGACAGTGGTCGACGAGCATGCCTGGAGTGGCCTGCAGCTGCGCGACCGCGGCGACCAGGCCCGCGTGGTCTACATGCTCGAGCACAGTGAGCCCGCGAGCGAAACCGAAGCCACGATGGAGCTGGCCCGCTATGAATTCCGCCCGCCGGTGGTAGCGCCACTTGAAGAGGCTGACCGGCGCGTGGTGGCCACCGGACTGCAGGCGGTCGACCTGAGGTTCTTTGACGGCGGTGACTGGTTGGATTCCTGGCAGGAACGGCCCGGCAGCAAACCAGACCAGAAAACCCCTGAACTGGTGGAGCTGTCGGTGACGGCCGCGGCCGGTAAGGACGGACCGCCAATCGAGCTGACCATGGCCGTTCTCCCTGGGAGCCGGCGGTGAAACGGGCGAGCCAACGCTGGTCGCTGCTACCAGGTGGTCCCTCGCCCCTGGCCGCGGAGAGGACCGGCCGAAAGCGCAGCGAAAGCGGCGTCGCCCTGGTGATGGCACTCGCCGCAACCGCCCTGCTCACCGTACTGGTATTCGACTTCACCTTCAGCGCGCGGCTGCAGTGGAAAAAAGCTGCCGCCGGCGTCAAGGCCCGGCAGGCCGCGCTGCTGGCCGATTCGGGTGTGTACGTCGCCATGGCTGCCTTGCAACTGGACGCAGCGGTCGACAAGGCCTCGGGCAGCAACGGTGGCAGCGACTGGCTGGGAGAGACCTGGGCGACCGGTCTTCCTCCCATGGAAACCGGCTACGGCCGGCTCGCGCTTCGGATAGAAGACGAGAGCGGACGGCTCAACCTCAACCGCGTTAACCTGCCCGTTCCCCGGGCGGCACTCGAGCGTCTGCTCGATAGCCAGGGCCTGGAGAGCGACTTCTCGGGGCCACTGCAAGACTGGATAGACAAGGACGACCGCGTGCCGGCAAACCGCGACGGCGCCGAGAGCTCCTGGTACCGGTCGGCAGAGCCCCCCTACCTGCCACGAAACGGGCCGTTGCTGTCGTTTGCCGAGCTGGCTCTTCTCAAGGGCATGGACGCCGACACCCTGCGAGCGCTCAGGCCGTTTGCCTCGGTGCTGCCGCTGGCCGTGGCGCGGGTAAACGTAAACACCGCCCCGCCCGAGGTGCTGGCTGCCCTGCACCCGTCACTGGACGACGACCTCGTGCTCGGCCGCCTTCTGCAGGCCCGCGCAAGCGCAGGTATAAGCAGTTGGCAGGAGGTACTCAGCACGGCCGGAAGCAGCGTGGCCGCAGCTAAATCGTTACTGGGCTTCAAAAGTGGCTGGTTCAGGGTGCGCAGCAGCGGCGCAGTGGGCGACACTTACCGTTCGGTTGAGGCACTGCTGAATCGCCAAGAGGGCCGTATACATATAATCTACTGGTTACGCAGGCACGGACCCAACCTGGGCGGCATGGATGCCCCCGGCCTGGGCGGCCTCGACGACCTCGACTTGCCCGGCAGCGGTCGTGCCGGCGCGTTATAGCGATGGGAAACAGGATCCTGGCCATCATAAGCGGCCCCGACCACCTGGCCTGGGCCTCGGCCGAAAGCTCGGTCAGGGGCTTGAGGGTACTCGATATCGCCCGCTTCGAACTCGAGCCCGGTCAGTCGCCGCTCGAACTGCTGCCCGAAGGCAAGTGGGACCGCGTGCTCTGCGGCGTGGGCGGCAGGCGCGCCGCGTTTCGTTTTCTCGATTTTCCATTCCGCAGCCGGCAGAGCGTACAGCAGGTAGTGGGCAGCACCCTGGAGGCCCACGTACCCATGACGCTCGAAGAAAGCGCCGTGTCCTGGGACTGGGCCGGGACCGAGGCTCGCCCCCCGGTGCTGGCTGCAATGGCCGACTGCGACGAACTCGCGGCCCTGGCAGAGCGCGTGTCGGCACCCGGACGCAAAGTTAACCGCCTCGTCTGGACTCCCACTTGCGTACTCGAAATCTATCGGCTTAGCCACGAGCAAGGGGGCTTCGTGGCCCTGGACGTGGGCCAGGACGAGACCGTACTCGGAATGTTTGATGAGCGGGGGCAACTGGCCGACCTTCGCGTGACGGCCTGCCGGCCGCGAGAGGCCCTGCTCGAGAGGGTAGCCTGGGCCTACCGCAGCATGTCGCCCACTTCGAGACTTGTCATCGTGGGCGGAGTCGCGCTCAACCCCTCGGGCGAAGAAGACCTGCTCGGCGGACTCAAGGAGGCACTTGGAGGCTGCGACCTGCAGGTACTGCCGCCCGACTGTCCGCTGGTGCTGGCAGAAGGCCCCGCCAGCAACTGGCGCAGCCACGCTGCCCTGCTCGGCATGATCTACGCCGCGGGGGGCAACCCCCAGTTGCCGGTGCTCGATTTCCTGCCCGGTCTCGATACCGAACGAGACGGTTTCAGACCCGCCTCCTTGCTGCGCCCGCTGCTACCCTGGGCAGTAGCGGCGGCTACAGCGGCCATTTTGTCTACAGGCCTGGAGCTGTACCGGCTTGACTCCAGCCTGCAGCGCATCGAAAGGCGAACAGCCGATATATACACCCGCGCGATGTTCTCCGGAGGGACGGCTTCCGCCGGGACGCTCTCAAAGAACGTGCCTGCTGCCGTTGGCAGCGGCCTGCGCCTGAAAATGGAGATGAAACTGAGCCAGTTCAGCCGCGAGGCCAGTCTCGCTTCGAGCGCCGCGAGCACCGGACTCCCCCTGCGACTGATGGCCGTGCTGTCGGCCGCCGTCCCCGCCGACCTGCCGGTGACCCTGGACAGCTGGCAACAGGACGGCCGCTCGCTGCGCGTGGCGGGTGTGTCGGACTCGTTTGAATCGGTAAACCGGGTGCAACAATCTCTCGAAGAAAGCGGCAGTTTCGCCTCGGTCGAAATTCGCGACGTGCACGCGGCGGTCAACGGCAAGGGCGTCAACTTTCAACTGACGCTGACCCTCGACGACGTGGGGACCGGCGCGTGAAACAATCAACGCCCATGGCGGCGGCCAGCGCCCTGCTGGCAAGACTCAACGACCGCGAGCGCCGCCTGGTCACCTCCCTGCTGGTCCTGCTGGCCGCGGCCTTGCTGTGGACAGGCGTGATTGAGCCCCTGTCGCTTCACCGTCAAAAGATGACGGGTAGGATCGACCGCCTCACCACGGATCTCGGGCCCATGCTCGAGCTGGAACAGAAGATCGCCCAACTGCGGCGGCAGGGCAGCAAGACCGCGAGCGCGACGCTGGGCGAAGGTGTCTCGCTGTTCTCGCTGGTCAGTGAAGCGGCGTCGGGCTCGGTCGCCACCGAATCCGTGGCTTCGATAAACCCGGGCCATCAGCGCGGAGCGGGCGGCCAGGAAGACGACACCGTCGAGCTGAAGATCGAAAGCGCAACATTGCCCGCTCTGCTCGATCTCCTGGGGCGCCTCGAGTCGGCCGCCCCGGCCGTGTACCTGCGCAGGCTTGAACTGCGGCGTAGTTACGGCGATCGCGAGAACTTTGACATGACCGTGGTCGCGGCGGCCACCGCCAGACCATGAAACGCTGGGCGCTGTTTGCGCTGTTGCTCATCGCCTTTGTCTTCGTGGGTTTTCCCCACCGGCTGCTGCTCGAGACCCTGCTCGACGAGCCACTGCGCCGGGCGGGCGTTGAGCTCGAGCTGGGCAGCGTGCGGCCGGCGTGGCCGCCGGGCTACCGGGCCAGCGACGTCAGGATTTCAAGAAATGGCTACCGCCTGCAACTCGACTCGCTGTGGGTGGGACCCGCCAGCGGGGGTCTGCTCGTTGAAATTGCGGCCTGCGGGGGCAATGCGCGCCTGGCCCTGTCCAGGGAAGGCCAGCTGCGGCGCCTGCGCCTGGGCTTCGGCGAACTCGACCCCTCCAGCTGCCTGGATGGCGCCGCCCTGGTAGTGGAGGGAAAACTCGCCGGCGAAATAGACCTCAGCAGTGGCCTGTCGTCGGCGACGTCCGGCCACGGGAGCATTCACGTCGAAAGCAGCGGCGGCACCGTGTCGGGGTACCTGCCGGTGGCCGGTACCGACGGCATGGCCATAGGCAACTGGAGCTACGACTCGGCCCGGCTCAACGGCCGCCTGGAAAACAGCGATTTCGAATTCTTCGATTCCGGGGCTACGGCCGAGGGCATCGACTGGCAGCTGGACAGTGCCCGCCTCTGGCACGACGGCCGTGGCAACTGGAAAAATAAAACCGATTTCCGCGCCCGCCGGCTAGTGGACAGCCCGAGAGCCAAGCTGCTGCTGGCGATGCTTCCCAGGGCCACCGAGTCGGCCGAAGGCTGGCGCAGCTATCGCCTGAGCGGAAACCTGTCGTCGCCGAAGCTCATCGGACTGAAGTGATGGCCGGCTGAGCTCAGACAGAAGCGGCGGCCGCAATGGCGCGCACCAGTTCCACGTTGTTGCCATGGCCGGTCTTGCGAGCGTGTACCCGGGCCTGCAACGGCGCACCCAACAGGTAGAGGTCGCCCAGCAGGTCGAGGATCTTGTGGCGAGCCAATTCGTCAACAAAGCGCAACTCGGTGTTGACGATACCGCCCTCGCCTATGAGTATGAAATTGCTCAGCAGGCCGCCCTGGCCCAGACCCGCGCTCTCCAACCGGCGTATTTCTTCGACAAAACCGAAGGTCCTCGCCGGCGCTATCTGCTCTTTGAACGCGGCCGGACTGTCGAGCACGAAGGTGTAGACCTGGTCGCCCACCGGGTCGGGATAAGACAGCTCGTAGGTCAGCTCCAGCCTGTCGGCCGGGGTAACTACGATGAACTGGTCCGGGCCCGGCTCAAGGCGGATTTCCTTGTCAACAGTGACCGCCGCAATATCGGCGTCCTGGTCAATGACGCCCGCCGACTCGAGCAGCTCGCAGAACTCTACCGCCGAGCCGTCGAGTATCGGCACTTCGCCTTCGACCTTGACCAACAGGTTGGTCACTCCGTAAGCGTGCAGGGCCGCCATCAAGTGCTCAATGGTACGCGCTGACACCCCGTCGCGATACAGCGAAGTCGCGTAGCCCGTGGAGTCCACGTTGTCCACGTGGGCGAGCACCTGCGAGTCGCTGCCCACCCCCGCAAAGCGGATACCGTTGCCCGGCCCCAGCGGGTGCAGGATGACCCCGGTGCGCACACCGCTGTGCAGCCCCAGGCCTCCGCCTACCACGCTGCGCGCCAGGGTACGCTGACGCAGCAAGGGCTGGCCCGGAGAAACAGGCCTGGCTGCGGGAAAGTCCCCGTGTTCGTCGACGGTTATAGCGCTGTCCTCGCACAGGGCACGACCAACGCTGCGCAACAGGCCGTCGATGGAAAAGGGTTTCTCGAGAAAATCGCTGGCGCCAAGGCGCGTGGCGCGTACGGCTGTCTCCACGTTGCCGTGGCCCGAAACCACCACCACCGGCAGGTCCTCGTAAATCTCCCGTATGCGCGCGAGCAGGTCGATACCGTCCAGTTCGGGCATCCACACGTCGAGCAGCACCAGGCCCGGCAGCTCCGCCGCCAGTGACTCCAGCGCCGCGTGGCCGTCGGCGACCTCCGAAACGCTGTAGCCCTCGTCGCGCAGGACGCCACCCATGCTCTCCCGCACCGAGGCGTCGTCGTCAACTATCAGTATGGAACGGTTCATTTACGGTCCACCGGAAATTCTATTTTGAAACGACTACCCGTCGGAGAGTTGTCGACCACCCCCAGGTAGGCCTGGTGATCGGCCGCCACCGAGGCCACCATCGCCAGTCCCAGCCCCGAGCCATCTTCCTTGGTGGAATAGAAGGGGTCAAACACCCTCGCGCGCATTTCTGCCGGTATTCCCGGACCGTTGTCGATCACCTCGAGAACTGCCCGCTGCAGCTTCTCATCGTAGCTGGTGCGAACCGCCACCCGGCCGCGACCTCCGCCACGGTTGCCGTCGGCCGAGTCGGCGGCGTATACAGCGTTGTCGAGCAGGTTAATCAGCGCCCGCTTGACGGCCTCGCGGTCCATCATGACGGCGGGCAGGTCGTCGCCGCGATGAAACTCCACGTCAAGATCGGGGCGCGACTGAACGTACAGCGGCATGGTCTCTTCTACCAGGGGGTTGAGAAAATGCCGCACCTTGACGTTGTCCGACTGCCTGGCAAAGCTCGAGAACTGGTTGACCATGGCCTTGAGCTGCTCCACCTGGGTGACGATGGTGCCGGTGCACTCTTCGAGTATGGCCCGCTCTTCGGGCGGCAGCCCCGCCCCAACCCTGCGACTGAGACGCTGCGCCGACAGGCTTATGGGCGTCAGTGGATTCTTGACCTCGTGCGCCACCCGGCGGGCGACCTCTCGCCAGGCCTCCATGCGCTCGGCAGCGGCGATCTGCGACACGTCCTCGAAGAACAGTACCGAGCCGGCCTTCTCACCCGAGCGACGGCGCAGCTCCGTGGCGGTGACGAGCAGGGTGCGACCCTCTTCTTCGCGGTCAACGTTGCGGCTGCTGCCCGAAGGCAGGGTGCCGGAACGCACGTCATCGAGCAGCGCTATGACGCTGTCATAGCCGGCCTCCCCCAGCAGCGACACCACGTCGCGCCCGGAGGGGTCGACATCGCTCAGGCCCAGCAACGACACAGCCGCAGGGTTGACCGTGGCCACCAGTCCGTCAACGTCCACCGAAACCACGCCCGCATCGACGTGCCGCAGTATGTTCTCGGTATAGCGGGCGCGCTCATCGAGCGCGTCGTGGCCGGCCTTGAGCTGGGCTGTCATCGAGCGAAAACCCCTGACCAGGGTGCCCATCTCATCACCACCGGCCTCGGGGACCTCGGCCTCCCAGTTGCCCTCGGCTACCTCGCGGGTCGCTTCGGCCAGGCGCCCTATGGGCTCGGTGATACCACGCGCGAGGTACAGTCCCAGCCAGGTGGCCGCGAACACCACCACCAGTGAGGCCAGCACCATGGTGAGCGTGTACAGGCTCTTGAAGGGCTTACGATTGAGCTTGAGCTGCCGGTAGTCGCGAAACGACGAGAGTATGTCTTCGCTCCAGCGCCTCGGGCCGGCGCGCAGCAGGTAGTCGACAACCACCACCCCGACAACGGTTTCACCGTCTGCACCCAGTACCGGGGCGATACCACGCAGCAGGTCCTCATCGCCCACGTGCTCTATTTCGACGGCGGCCTGCCCGGCCAGCGCCCGTTCGACCAGCGCCCGCGCGGGTGGACCGGCCTCAACGGGATCGTCGCCGCTCACTCTGGTGAGCACTGCCTCGCCGCTGGAATCAAACACCCTGACCGAGCCACTGCCCGCGTGGCCCTGCCGGTCACGCAACGCAGCCTCGGCTCTTGCCGCCGCACCCGGCTGATTCAACCCTGCGTCGCGCAACGAAAGGGCCAGCTCTTCGGCGCCGCGGGAGGCCGTGTCGGCCGAGTCTCGGTAGTAGGTGCGCGCCAGGTTGTAAGCACCCGACAGGGCCTGCTCAACCTCATTGGAGAACCAGTTGTCGATGGAATTGGTGAAGAAGACCGTGGACACCAGCAACATGAGTGCAGCCGGAAACAGCGCGATCGACACGAAGGCCATCACCATACGGCTTCGCAGCTGGCTGCCCAGCACCCCGCGGCGGCGCTCGAGCACCAGCTTCATCACGTTGCGCACCACGAGAAAAGCCACCACCAGCAGCAACACGATGTTGAGGTTGATGAGCAGAAAGGAAACGACGTTATGCGAGCCGCCGCCGGGCCCGGGGTTGGAGAACTCCCAGTAGGCAAAGAACATGACCGCAGCGCCGGCCGCGGCTATGATCGCGCCTTCGCGCCAACGACGCCGACGTTCCTCTGCCGACGTCGTGCTGACGTCGCGGGTCATTCGAACAGCGCCGGCTGGCGCTCGCCCGCGCGACGACCGAAGTGCTCGTAGGCGCGCGCGGTGGCCACACGACCGCGCGGTGTCCGCTGCACGAAGCCGGTGCGGATGAGATAGGTCTCGTACAGTTCCTCGAGCGTGCCGGCGTCTTCGCCTATGGCTGCCGCCAGCGTGTCGAGACCCACCGGGCCGCCGTCGAACTTGTCGATGATGGTGAGCACGAACTCCCGGTCCATGGCGTCAAAGCCGGCCTCATCGACCTTGAGCATGGCCAGGCCGTCGAGCGCTACCTGCAGGGTGACTCTGCCCTGGGCGCGCACCTGGGCAAAGTCGCGCAGGCGCCGCAACAGTCTATTGGCTATCCTGGGCGTTCCCCTGGACCTGCGGGCCAACTCGCGCGCTGCGTCGCTCTCAAGCTCCACGCCCAGCAGGCCGGCCGAACGCGAAGCAATCCGCTCGAGCTCTTCTGCCGAGTAGAACTCCAGCCTGAACGAAGAACCGAAACGCGACCTCAAGGGCGCCGTGAGCATGCCCGACCTGGTGGTGGCGCCCACAAGTGTGAACGGCGCCACGTCCAGCGAAATGCTGCGGGCCGAGGGGCCCTCGCCTACCACGATGTCGAGCCGTCGGTCCTCCATGGCGGGGTAGAGTATCTCTTCTATGGCCTTGCCCAGGCGGTGTATCTCGTCGATGAAGAGCACGTCGCCGGGCTCGAGCGAGGTCAGGATGGCCGCAAGATCGCCGGCCTTCTCTATGGCCGGCCCACTGCTCGCGTGCAGATGACCTCCCATCTCGGTGGCGATGATGTGCGCGAGCGAGGTCTTGCCAAGGCCCGGTGGGCCCATGAGCAGCACGTGATCCAGGGGTTCGTTACGGCCCAGGGCCGCCTTCATGGCCACGTCGAGGTTTTCGCGCACGGATTGCTGGCCCACGTACTCAGCCAACGTGGCCGGGCGCAACCCCGGCTCACCCGTCACGTCGCCGGCCTGCCTGAGCGGCGACGCGTTCTGTTCGACGGCGTCGGGAGCGGAGTCAACGCTCACGCCGACAACCTCTTGAGCGACATGCGTATCAGTCCCTGCAGGTCGTCACCGGCATCGGGACGGCTGGCGCGCACGGCGTCGCCGGCCGGTTGCCTGCGATAACCCAGGGCCAGAAGCGCGGCCACCGCGTCGGCGTCAACGTCGCTGTGATGTCCAGCCGAGAGCTGCTCGACCTTACCCTTGAGCTCCACCAGCAAGCGCTCGGCGGTCTTGCGACCCACCCCGGGCACGGCCACCAGCGTGGCTACGTTCTGCTCGAGCACGGCTCTTGCCAACTCGCCCGGCTGTATGGCCGACAACACGGCCAGCGCCATCCTGGGGCCGATGCCGGACACCGATCTCAGGGTGGTGAACAACTCCTTCTCGCTCTCGTCCAGAAAGGCGAACAACTCGAGCGCGTTCTCACGCATGCTGGTGAGCACGTGCAGAGAAACCTCGCAGCCGGTGTCGGGCAGGCGACTGTAGGTGTTGAAGGAAACACGGGCCTGGTAACCCACGCCGTTTACGTCGATCAAGACCTGGCCGGGGTCGGACGACTGCAGTATGCCTCGCAAAAAACCTATCATCGCCTGGCCACCCCTGCGCGCCCACGCGCCCGCCGAGCCCCGCGCGCGGCGTCCAGGGCGCCCGCTACCTTGCGGTCGTAGCCTTGACGCAGGATGTGGCAGGCCGCCAGTGCCAGGGCGTCGGCCTCGTCTTCCGCGGGAGTGTCCACCAGCGAAAGCATGCGCGACACCGCCACTATCATGGCCTGCTTATCGGCCCGCCCGTGTCCGGCAACGGCCTTCTTGACGGCCGCCGGGCTGTACTCCGCGAGCTCAACGCCGCCATAAGCCGACGCGGCCATTACCACGCCGCGGGCCTCGCCTATGCGAAACGCGCTTTGCGGGTTACGCGATACGAAGTTGCGTTCGAGACTCAGGACGTCTGGTTGATGGATCTGCATGAGTTCCTGCAACTCGCGCCACACGGTGACCAGGCGGCCGGCCGTCTCGCCCCTGCCCAGGAGCAGGGTGCCGGAGTCCACGCGTGTCATGCGCGAGCCACTGGCGCTTATGACACCCCAGCCCATCTTGATCGTGCCGGGGTCGATTCCGAGCACCAGCATTGCTGCAGCCGGAGGGCTCCGCTCAGGCGGACAGCCGCTCCACCTCGGAGTCGTCTATTTCAAAGTTGGCGGACACCCGTTGCACGTCGTCGTGATCGTCGAGGGCCTCGAGCAGCTTGAGCGCCGTCTCGGCGTCCTTGCCCTCCAGGCGCACGGTTTCTTTGGGCAGCAACACTATCTCGGCACCTTTCACTTTCAGTCCCGAGTCTTCGAGCAACTGCCGGGCGGTGTCGAGATCCTTGACCTCAATGGTAACCACGAAAACGTCGTCGTCGGCCAGGACGTCGGAGGCGCCGGCTTCCACCGCGGTCTCGAAAACCCGTTCCTCGCTCGTGCCCTCGGCTGCCACGCGCACCTCCCCAACACGGTCAAAGTTCCAGCCCACGCAGCCGTTCTCGCCCAGGCTGCCACCGAACTTGCTGAAAATATGCCTGATGTCGGCCGCCGTACGATTCTTGTTGTCGGTGAGAGACTCGATGATTACCGCCATGCCTGCGGGGCCATAGCCCTCGTAGGACATTTCCTGGTAGTCCACGCCCTCGAGATCGCCGGTGCCCTTCTTGATGGCCCGCTCGATGTTGTCCAGCGGCATGCTCTGCCCACGGGCCGTAGCGACGGCAGTGCGAAGGCGCGGGTTGCCGGCCGGATCGCCGCCCCCGGCGCGGGCCGCCACCGTGATTTCCTTGATGAGCTTGGTAAAGAGCTTGCCGCGCTTAGCGTCGACGGCCGCCTTCTTGTGCTTTATCGAGCTCCACTTTGAGTGTCCTGACATAGATTTTACCGGGGCCCGCCCAAGCCCGTCCATGCTGGATACCACAGCCGCCGCCGACAGTAAACGCGCGGCCCGCCGGGCTCACTTGTCGCCTTCCTGCCGCGCGTTTGCCGACCAGCTGTCAACAAGGCGGTGGTAGTCGGGAACAAAGCCCGTTTGGGCCCGATTGCCCGCGCTGTCGTCAGCCAACGGACCTGCCGTATCGAGGCCAAGTTGCCGCCGCAGCGCCAGTTTGGCTCGCTGGGGCAGGCTGGCACGCGGTATGTCGCTGTCGAGCAAGCCGGTTTCTGACAACGCCAGCCTGGCGAGCTCGAGGCGCGCGCGCGCCGCCTGTTGGTTTCCTGCCGCCGGGTTTCCGGCCGCAGCAGCGACCACCCTCTCGAACGACTGTGTCGCCGTGGCCGCGTCCAGCCCGGTGGCCAGGGCCACCTCGGCGACACCCTGAGAATCCAGCAGACCCATAGCGTGCAGCCACAAGGAGCACTCCAGGTAGTTGCCGGAGCTCTTCATTCGCGGCCCGAAGGCGTCCAGAGACATTCCCGGGCGCTGGCGACGCTCGAGTATGAAGACGCCGGCCACGCTCGGACGCTCGGGGCCCAGGCGGCGCAGGTGTTCCATTACCGAGCGCCGGTAGTCGGCGTGAACACGGCAGCGCCTGAGAAGGCGCTCGCAGTCGTCTGGCAGTATGCCTCCCGACAACAGGTCAGCGTAAAGCGAGTAAACGAAGGGATCCGACTCCCAGTCGTCGCCGAACAGCAGTTCGCGCGCTCCGGGCTGCACCCGTCGCGCACCCGCCAGTAGTCGCTCCAGCTTGAAACCCACCTGCTCGCGCAGCAGGTCCAGGCGTCCCCGGACAAGGTGACGAACCTGGTGCTTAAAGCTTATGCCCTCGTACTCGACTCCGTCCAGTCGTAGTTTTTCTCGTATCGCGCGCGAGATCTGCGGCGGCGAAGCCGAGATGAAGAACAACTGCTGGCGGTAGCCGGCTGCTATCGAGCAGCGGCGCATGCCGCGGATGAGTTCCACCACGCCAGGCACGGCCTTCTTGTCGCTGCCCTTCTCGAAGGGCACTTTGATCAAATCGCGCAGAGACTCGAAGCTGGTCTCAAGATAAGTCTTGTCCAGATCCCAACGACAGACGGTCAACTGGGCTGCCCGCGCCTTCACAGCGGCAACCCTTCGTCGCCCAGCTCGGCCAGCAGCCTGCGCGTGGCGGGCAGGGCAACGTGCTCCGCGGGTGCCTGCGCCAGGCGCTGCGCCAGGGCCCCGAGGGCCGCAAAGTCATCGACGTCTGACCACGGCGGTAACACGCTGTAATGCATAGCGGCGGCCTGCAGGCGATGCACGGTCTGCTCAAAGACGTCTGGCCCGCCCCAGGGCACCGACAGCCTGAACACCGGAGGCACACTGCCCCTGCAGGCGATAAGGTAATAGCCACCGTCCCGGGCGGGGCCGATGACGACACGGTCGCCGCTGCCCTCGCGCAAATGGCCCACGGCCTGCTCGAGCAGGGCCAGCGGCAGGTCGGGGCTATCAGAGCCCAACAGGATGGCCGGCGCCCCGGCCGAGAGAGCCAGCACGCGCTGCATGCGCTCACCGAGCGAGCCCTGGCCCTGCCCCACTAACTCGAATCCATGTCTGCGGGCCCTGCCCGCCAGCCAACTGCAATCGTCCCGGTCGGCCACGGCCAGTATGACGTTGAGCGGCCAGGAAGCATCGTCCCGACCAGCCTCGCGCGCCGCGACAAGCAAGGCGAGACTGTCGTCTACGAAGGCCTTGTGGCAACGCTCGGCCTGCTCGTGGTCAAGCGGCGGTACCAGCCGTGTTTTGACCTCTCCGGGCCGGG
>DBZX01000095.1:0-285 GCA_002311335.1 bacterium UBP10_UBA1149 | reverse complement strand
ACGGGCCAGACTCTCGCGGTTGCGGGTGCTAAGAATGTCCTATGCTGTCATAAAAACTGGTGGAAAACAGTACCGCGTGAGCCCGGGAAGCACGGTCACTGTCGAAAAACTCGAAGGCGACCCTGGCGATACCGTGGAGTTTGCCCAGGTGTTGCTGCACGGCAACGAAGGGCAGATAGAAGTCGGTCGACCGCTGCTTGAAGGCGTAACGGTAAACGGCGTCATACTGCGCCAGGACCGCGGAGCGCGTATACTCGTATACAAGAAAAAGCGCCGCAAGAACTA